>JAJXVC010000150.1 GCA_021782295.1 bacterium
ACCGCGCGCCGTGCGGTGCGCGGCGTGCGAGCGTCGATATCGCGGTCGAAGAAACGGTTCGCGGCCATCGCCGCCGTTCGGGCACCGATCACCGCCAGCGTGATCCACACGAGCGCTGCCGCATGCGGCAGCCCGCGCGCGGCAAATAAAGCCCCGACGTACGCGAAAGGCAGCGCGAAAAGCGTGTGTTCGATGCGGATCTCGCGAAGGAAGAGTGAGGCGGCGCGCACTTACTTGCCCTCCGGTGCGTGCGCGGAATGGAGAAGGCGTGCGAGCGCATCGAGCCCCTGTCCGCTCCACGTATCGGGGTGCAGATGCTTTTCAACGCGGTCGAGCCCGTATTCACGCCAGCGCTCGCCGACGCGCTTGCGCACCGATGCCGTGCTGGCAATATCGGGTGGCCACTCGCGCATATATCCTTCGCTTGCATTTTTACGAGTTGCATCGACACCGAGTTTCACGCCGTAAGCAACGTTGTACGAACCATGGTCGAGGTCGTCGACCGGTCCCGGCATTTGCACGATATCGCGATCGGGGGCAAGATTGTTCAGCACGAACCACGCGACGGTGCGGGTGTCTTGTACGTCGACATCGGCATCAACGATGACAAGCATGCGCGTGAGCATCATCATGTGTCCCAAACCCCACAACGCGTTCATGACTTTTTTCGCGTGTCCGGGATACTGCTTGCGAATCGAAACAATCGCGAGGTTATGGAAACCCCCTTCAACGGGAAGGTTCATATCGACGACTTCGGGGAGCACCATTTGCAACAACGGTAAGAAAATGCGTTCGGTTGCTTTTCCAAGCCAGGCATCTTCCATCGGTGGTTTGCCGACGAGCGTTGCGGCGTAGATTGGGTTTTTGCGATGCGTGATGCACTGCACGTGGAAGGTGGGGTATTGGTCGGCGAGGCTGTAAACGCCGGTATGATCGCCGAACGGCCCTTCGGTACGAAGGTCGGTATTATCGACGTAGCCCTCAAGCACGAATTCGGCGTGCGCCGGAACTTTCAGATCGACCGTCTTTGCTTGCACCAGCTCGATCGGTTTTCCGCGCAGCAATCCGGCGAAGGCAAATTCGTCGAGTACCGGCGGTAACGGCGCGGTCGCAGCATAGGTCAACACCGGATCGGCGCCGATGGCGACGGCGACGGGGATGCGCTCGCCCCAGGCGTCGGCATGCGCGCGCCCTTGTTTGTGGCGCTGCCAGTGCATGCCGGTTTCAGATTCGTTATACACCTGCATGCGATACATGCCGACGTTGGGACGATTCGTGCGCGGATCTTTCGTTATCACGAGCGGAAGGGTGATAAATGGACCGCCGTCGAGCGGCCAGGTGGTGAGAACCGGGAGTTCATGAAGATCGGGACGATCGATCACCACCTCTTGCACGCTTCCCGAGCGTACCGTTTTTGGAATCGCATTGCGCAGCGGTGCAAGCGAGAGCAGCGCTGCGAGTTGTTCGCCGATGCCGGCGCCCGGCGGTGCGATATTGATGAGTTGGCGAACGCGTTCGCCGACTTCATCGAGCGAGTTCGCATCGAAGGCGAGTGCCGCGCGACGATGCGTGCCGAATTGATTGGTGAGAACCGGAAACCGCGATCCGATCACGTTGCGAAAAAACAACGCCGGGCCACCGGCTTTAACGACGCGGTCGGTAATCTCGGAAATCTCGAATGCGCGTTCGACGGGTGCGTCGACCGTATGGAGTTCCCCGGCCTTTCGTAGCGCGTCGACGAAGGCCGATAACGAATCAAAGGGCATAGCCCGATTATTTCCGCATAAAACAGCGAAGGCCCGCGTAGAACGCGAGCCTTCGGGTGCTTCGGGGAGTCCCGTTCCTTAGTTGACGCTGGCGGTCGCTGCTTTGGCGACGCGCACGGTTGCTTCGGTTGCTTCCTTTTGCGCGGCGGTGAAGATCTCGGCGAGCTGCAGGGCGTAGGCCTTGCGAAGCTCGAGGAACTTTCCGGCGAACTCGAAGCCGAGCTCGATGCTCTTGGTGACCGAGGGGAGGCTTTCGAGGCTCGGGACCTGCATCGTGGTCGGGATTTGGCCGACCATCTCGCGGACTTGGCGGAGGCTCTCGACGTTCGCGTCCTGGGCTTTCTTGACGAGCTCGAGGGCTTCGCCTTGCATCTTGGTGAGGGTCTGGGTGAAATCGTTGCTCATATCTGCTCCTTGAGGGATCTGCTGCTACTACGCGCTAAGTCTACCAAGCGCGCGCGGGGCTTGTCAAGCCCTTCTCGTCTCCCCTGGGTCCCCCTCAAGGAGCGGCCGCTTATCGGGGCAGGTGAATCTCGACCGTCCCATCGTGCAGGGCTCCGACCCCGAGAATCGCCAGGCGCTCGCCGAGCTGATCGGGTTCGACGCGGTTGGAGGCGGAGGCCCCGACCCAGGTGTTGCGTCCCCGTTCTTTGGCGAGATAGAGCGCGCGGTCGGCAAGGGCGACGACCTGCATCCAACTCAATGCGTAAGGCGCGTACGGAATGAACGGAAAGGCCGCGAAACCGATCGAGCAGCTCGTTTCCACATAATGACCGCGCTCCAACGCAAACGGGCGCCCCGCAACGGCCTTGCGTACGCGCTCCGCGATCTCGCTTGCATCGTGACGGCGGCTGCTCCGCGTGACTGCGAGAAACTCTTCCCCGCCCCAGCGAACGAGAAAGTCCGATTCACGAAAAACTTCCTGTAGTCGATCGCGCATTTGCATGAGTACGAGATCGCCGGCGTTGTGACCGTAGGTGTCGTTGATCGTCTTAAAGTGATCGAGATCGATCACGAAAAAAAGCAAGTCGGCATCGGGCACATCCCCAGCCCGGCGCAGCGCCGCGGCGACTTCGAATTCGAGATGCTGCGCGAGAAAACGCCGATTGCGCAACCCGGTGAGCGGGTCGGTAACGGTCATCTCTTCGAGCTTCGCGTTCGCCTCGGAGAGCTCGCGCGTGCGGTCGCGGACGATCGAGCGTAACTCACGTTCGTTGCGTTGAAAGCGCAACCGTAGGATGCCGGCGGCCATGGCAACGAAAAACCCGCTTCCGGTGAGCGCGAGCGCGTTGAGATTCTCCATGGTAAAGAAGACGCCGCGCAACGCGGAGTAGATTGCCTCGACACCGACGGTCGTCGCTGCAACGATGATAAAATCGCGCGTTCGGTAGAACGCTTGTTGCACGCCGATCGCCAGCACGAGGCTCCCCGCGATATACGAAGGATTGTTCCCGCTATTAACGACCAGAATCGGCGATGCGATGATCGTCGGTAAGACGTTGAGAAGTTGAAGGTTGGGAGAGTAGCGGCGCAAACGCGGGAAAAGCAGTAACGCGATCGCTACCGCTGCTGCAACGGCGGCTGCGGCAAGGCGCAGGGCGAGGGAGTCCCGCGGTACGCCGGGCGTGGCGCCCAAAATAAAATGGAACGCCGGAAAAAACGCCACGATGAGTGCGCTATAGACGAAGATCGTTGCCGTTGAGCTACGCTCTAACCAGCGACGATACGACCCCCTTCGATCGTCGACCACGGGTATATCATGCGCCCTTGGCGCCTGCGTTACCTGGTGCCGCGCATGCTTGCCTCGCTGCGTCGATGAGGGCTCTCGCGTCGAGCCCGAACGCCCTAGCCCCGGTTCGTAAAGCCGCGATAGATACGGATGAGCGTCTCCTTTTGATCGGTCGTCAACGCCGGGTCGAGCCGGATCGCCTGCTCGAGGCTCTGGCTCGTCGTCGTCTTGCTATCGTCATCGAGTAGGCCGGCCTGGGTGTACATCGTTTCGGCCGATAACTGCAGCGCGTTGGCGATGCTTTTGAGGACCTCGGCCGAGGGTTTATAGAGTCCGCGTTCGATCTGGCTGAGATAGGGGTTGGAGACTTTCGCGACGTCGGCGAGTTGGCGCAAGGAAAGATTCGCAAGTTCGCGCTGACTGCGGATAAATTCGCCGAGCCCCTTCCAGGCATTGCCGTCTTTGGAATTCATCTCCGTCCTTTCGCTTTCTTCGTCGTGCTCTTTGGTGCGGGCTTCCGCGCGCCGTTCGTGCTTCCATTGGCGGCGGTCGTCGGCTTCGCTTTCCGCGCGGGAAGATCGATCGGTTTCGCGACGCAATTCTGCACGTATGGGCCGGGGGCCGGTTCGCCGCTGGGGAGATCGTAGGGGCGCACCATCTCGCCGCCGCGCGGCTCGATCCAACGCGCCCAGTCTTCCCACCAACTGCCCTCTTCTTTCATCGTGGTTGCGAGCCAACCGTCGGCGGTTTCGTTGCCGACGACCTGCGGTTTCGTCCAGTGCCAGCTCTTCTTGCCGCCGGGCGGATTCACGATCCCCGCGATATGCCCGGCGTTGGTGAGCGTGTACTTTTTATCGGTGCTGCCGACGAGTGCGAGCGCCTTAAAGCTCGAGTGCCAGGGAGCGATGTGATCGTTCTCCGCACCGAGGACGTAGAGCGGCGTGCGAATCGTCCCGAGATCGATCGGCGTGCCGAGGATGGTGAACTCGCCGGGTTTGACGATTGCATTGCGCAGGTAACAAGATCGCAAATACTGCGAATGCATCGCTGCCGGCATGCGCGTGCTGTCGCCGTTCCACGCCAGAATATCGAACGCGGGAGGCTGCTTCCCCATATACCAATTGTTGACGACATAGCTCCAAATGAGATCGTTCGCGCGCATCCAATCGAAGGTGCCGGCCATCTCGCTGGACTCAAGGTAGCCGCGTTCGTTCATCTTTTTCTCTAAACGCGAGATCGTCGCTTCGTCGGTAAAGACGCCGAGATCGCCGGGCTCGCTGAAATCGATGAGCGTATTGGTCGTGCTCAAACTCTTCACCCGGTCGGCCTGGCCGTGCGCGGCGAGATAGGCGAGGAGAATGTACGAGAGCGTGCCGCCGAGGCAGAGCGCCGCCATGTTCGTCTGTTTCTCACCGGTGATCGCTTCGATGGCGTCGAGCGCTGCAAGAGGGCCGAGTTTGAGATAGTCGTCCATGGTAAGGTTCGCGAGGC
>JAJXVC010000151.1 GCA_021782295.1 bacterium
GTAAACCCTCCTATTATTACTTTTAATAAGCTTTCCTTCCGCTACTGCGGCTTTACGGGAATTTTGCTAGACTGAAGATCGCCATGAACCTCACGGCTCCTACGCCCCTCCTCGCCGGCGGCGACTTCGGGAATCCGAACCTCGCCCAGGGCGCGCTACCCCTCCGTCCTATTTCGACAGCGAATGGGGCGCCGGTTGCGTTCGCGCTCTCGACGACCGTCCCGCCGTCGAATCTTTCGCTCGCGCTCGTCACCGATTCGGCGGTGAAGATCGCCGCAGTTCTCGCTCGGGGAATCGGCGCAAAGAAGCAAGCGAGCGCTCCAGGAATTTTAGCGACCGGTAACTTGCACGACCATGCAACACATCGCTCGACCATCGCACAACTTGCGATCGCTGCTCTATATCCTCATGAATTCTTCTCAGCTTATGCATGAGCGTTCAGACTTTTCTCAGATTCTTCACGCCTTTTCGATAGGATTTGCGCGATGAGTGCTTTGCACCAACAACGTTCGCTCCGGACACCCTATCGAGCGGCGCGCGAAGCGCTTCACGCCAAGCTCGCGCCACTAGCAGCGAGTGCGCGTAGCGCTCGCATCGAGTTGCGCGCTCCGCTGGTAGCGATGAAGGCGACCCACGACGTCGAGGCGAGCTTCGAACTCGCTGAAGATCCGTTGCGCTTCGATGAAGTGTGGCGCGTCTGCTGGCACCCGTACGGCGGCGGCCCCTATCCCGATTTTGAAGGTGTACTCGCGGTTCGCTCCTGCGACGGCGGCGGCTGCTCGTTGGAACTCGACGGCCAATACGAACCGCCGCTCGGGCAATTCGGTCGCGTTTTCGATGCCGTGCTCGGCGCGCGCATCGCTTCGGCGACCGCACGCGAACTTCTCGCCGATCTCGCCGAAGAGATCGAGGAGCGAACGGCAGCACCGCAAGCATCATGAAAGCCGTCGAGATGCACGTCGATTTGCCGCTTCCGGCATCGGCTGCTCGCGATGAAGCGATGGAGCTCTTCGCCGCGCTCGGCCGCCACGAACCACCATTCGATGAGCTCGCTCTCGCCGTCGGCCTTCGTTCGCTGCATCTTCCCGTTCAGGGCGAACTCCGCATCCCCGTCACCACGCACGTCGAACTCGCGCCGGTGCGTTGGGAAGCGAGCATCGAAATGCAAGCAGTCGATCACCCCGGGCTCTTTCCACGCTTTCATGGAACGATGACGCTCAATGCAGTCGGCGCCACGACCTCCGAGCTCTGGTTGCAAGGCGAATATTACGCGCCGTTCGGCACGCTCGGCGAACGCTTCGATGCAACGGTTCTCCATGGTGCGGCCGAGCGGAGCCTGCGCGATCTCCTCCAGAGCATCGCCGCGCGTCTGGTTGCGACGATCCGCAAACGCGAGGAGAGCGCCGCGCGCCGAGCCCGCGGACTTCCTTAGTCGGTCCTTTTCGCCAGCGATACCATCGGAAGATCGACCCAAAACGTCGCGCCGCTACCGGGGCGCGAACGCACGTCGACGTGTCCGCCGAGTTCTTCGGTCAACTGCCGAACGACCGCCAACCCAAGACCGCTCCCTGCAGTACTGACGTTCGCTCCTCGATATCCCGGTTCGAAGACGCGCTCCCGATCCTCCGGTGCGATTCCGGGACCGCTGTCGTTGATGCGCACGTTCAACCGTCCACCCTCTTGGCTACATTGCAATTCGATCGTTCCACCCGGAGGCGTGTAACGCACCGCGTTGATGAGGAGGTTGCGAAGAATTTGGCCGACGCGCATCGCATCGCCGTAATAACTTTCACACGAACTCTTGCGCTCGCCGCAGGTCTCGTAGACGATGCGAATTCCTTTCGCCTCCGCCATGCCCGCGGTCGCAGCGGCGTGCGCACCGATGAGCGCGCAGATGTTGAGCGGAGCGAGCGCGATCGTCACCGATGGCGATTCGGCGATCTCCGATTTCGGCGGTTCGGCGAGCAGTCGCCCGGCACCGACGATCGCGTCGCGAATCCCCTCCAATCGAGCAGGCTCGGCATCGAGTACGCCGTCAACGATTCCCTCGACGTTCGATTGCGCGATCGAGAGCGCGTTGCCGACTTCGTGGCGCAACATCGAGCGCGCGCGACGATCTCGCCGATCGCGATCCTCGAGCCCTTGGATGAACAACAACAGACGCCCGGAGATCGGATCTTCGAGGGGTTCGAGTTCAGCCTTCGCTGCGTCGTAATCGCCGAGCGTTGCAAGATCGAGCGCGTGAACCAAACGCTGAGTCACCGAATCGGTCACTCGTGAGCAGCCTTATATCCCACTCCGAAGACGGTCAGCACGTATCGCGGGTGGAGTGGATCGACCTCGATCTTTCGGCGAAGATTATTGATATGCCGGTCGAGCGTGCGCTCGTAGATCGATCCATCGTCACCGATGGCATCGAGCAATTGCACGCGCGAAAACACTTGACCGGGATGGCGTGCAAGTGCGCTGAGGATCCGGAACTCCGACGGAGTGAGATCGATCTTCTCGCCGTCGCGCCGAACTTCGTGTGCATCGCCGTCGATCGCGAGATCGAGCACGTGCAGGCGGTGGCGACCGCCCGGCCGGTCGCGCTCCTCGCTGCGCCGTAGCACCGCCCGTACCCGCGCGATCACCTCGCGCGGCGAAAACGGCTTGGTAATGTAGTCGTCGGCGCCCATCTCGAGGCCGACGACGCGGTCGACTTCGTCGCCGCGCGCGGTCAGCATGATCGTCGGAATCGACTGTTCGTTGAGCGATCGCAGGAGGTCGAGCCCGCTCCCGTCGGGGAGCGTGACATCGAGCAGCAGCAGGTCGGGGAGCTGCCGCTCGATCTCGCTCAATGCCCCTGAGAGCGTCTCAGCCACGACCGGTATGTACCCTTCCCGCTGTAAATACGCGGAAAGGACATCTCCGATCTGGCGTTCATCGTCAACGACGAGCACCCGTTTGCTCACCGCCGTTGCTTCGTTCACCAAGTCCTCATTCCCGGTACGAGATAGACATGTTCGCTGAAGTGTTGGTAAAACGGCCCTGCGTAGGCCACGATCACCATCGCCACCGCGACGAGCGTCCAGAGCCCCAAGCGATCGAAGACCGACGGGGCCTCATCGCCCGGACGTGCCAGCGCGAAGGTGAAGGCACGCGCGCTCTCGGCTTCGGCGATCGCCGGTTTGGAAAAGATCGTTCCAAAGAGCACGATGGCGAAAGCGATCACGCTCAGGAAGATCACCATGCCGCCGCCGGCGGCGAGGAGCGAGAAGGGCTGCCAGGCCGCGGCGAGTGCCGAGCCGCCGTAGGTGTAATGCTCGACGCGACGCGGGGCGCCCATCAGTCCCTCGGTATGCATGGCGAACGACATCACCGCCATCCCGATGAACCAGAGCCAGACCTGCGCCCGCGCGAGCCCGACGCTGAACAGGCGCTTCCCGGTCAGCGCCGGGAGCAAGCGCCACGTCGCCGCCAAGAGCGTCAATGCGACCGGGCCACCGACGGTGATGTGGAAGTGGCCGACGACCCACATCGTATTGTGAATCGTGCTGTCGAGGGTATAGGAGGCGTTGAGAATGCCGCCGATGCCGCCGAAAATGAAGAGCAACATCGCCAGCGCGATTCCCGCGAATGCCGGGTCGCCCCACGGCAACGAACCGACGATGCCGAAGAATCCCGTCTTCCCAAGTTTCGCGGCATACTCCTCAAAGGTGGCAAAGAGCGCAAAGGCCGTCATCAACGATGGAACGACCACCATCAGCGTCAGACCGGTCTGCAGCAGTTTCCAGCGATCCGCGATGCCGGGATCGGAGAACTCGTGATGGATCCCCACCGGTAGCGAGAGGATGATGAACAGGATGAACGCCAGGCGCGTCAACGAGTCCGAGAAAATCGGTACTTTGAGAATCGCCGGAACGACGCCGTACCAAATGAGATAGGCGCCGAGCAACCAGAAATAGACGAGCGGATGTCCGAAGTACCAAAACAACATGCGCGCTAAGAGTACGTCGACGCCGGAAACCCAACCGAAGGCCCACGGGATCAGCATGAAGATCACTTCGATCGCCACGCCGATGGTTGCCAAGAACCACATGATGTAGTTCGCCAACACCATAAAGGCCGGAAGCGGCGTGCGTGCGCCGGGATGCTCGCGCCGCCACTCGGCGGTGATCAGCAGCCACTCCAGCAGCGCAAACCACGTGCCGACGATGAGCAGAGCGGCACCGACGTAGAACCACGGGCTCGCCTTCAGCGGCGCATAGAACGTGTAGAGCACCGATGCATTGCCGACGAGAATTTCGTAGGCGGCCATCACCGCGCCCAGCGTCATCAACCAAAAGGAGATCCACCCCAACGCGATGCTGCGGCGGGGGTAATTTTCGGTTTGATAGACGGCGAGGTGCGAGAGCCCGGTGATAAAAAAGGTCGTAAAGACCAACGCGAGCAGCACCCCATGCGCGGTCAACATACGATAGTAGTCAAACCAGGGCGGCATCTGGATTGCATCGGCATGCGAGAGCGCTTGGAGGACACCGAAAAACGTGCCGATGAAGAGCGCCGCAAACGCGACGGTCAGATGCGCGAAAATTAAACGCCGTTGCGCCGCGGTGGTCGCGGTATTCATCCGATCGAGAACCATCATGCGTCCTGACTCCTCACTTCACCACGATGTGCGCGAACATATCGGCATGCCCGGCGCCGCAATATTGATCGCAAACGATTAAGTGATCGCCGGCATGGCGAAAGACGTGCGTTGCCGTGCTGACCCAACCCGGCATAACTTCGAGATTTACGTCGGTATGTTCGACGAGAAAGCCGTGCACGACATCGGTCGAGGTCACATAGAAGTGGACCTTCGCTCCGAGCGGCACCGTGAGGGTGGAGGGCTGCCAAAAGAATACTTGGCCGACGTAATAGGCTTCGTAGGAACCATCGGCGAGCTTTCGGAGCCCCGGATGGTCGAACGGCGGCGTCGACGCGACCTTCGTGGGGTCGAT
>JAJXVC010000152.1 GCA_021782295.1 bacterium
ATTACGATTCCTCGCGATACGCTCTTCGCGCAGCCCGGCTGGAACGATCCGGTGCCGAAAATCAAAACGCTCTTCTTCATGGGCGATCAAGAGAGCCCGCCGCAGGGGCCGCAAGAGCTCGCGAAAGCCGTCGCGCAGCTCACCGGTCTGCCCGTCGACGGGTATATCGCGGCAAATTTCTCCGGCTTCGAGCGCGCGGTCGATCTCGTCGGCGGCATCACCGTCGACGTCAAGCAACGCATCTACGACCCGCGCCATAGCGGAGCGAATTTCCAACCCGGAATCCAGCATATGAACGGGAAAGAGGCGCTCGCCTTCGTACGCGTCCGACAGAATATCGCCGGCAACGCCTATCGCATCAACGATTTTCAACGCATGCAGGCGGAGGTTGAGGTGTTGGGGATTCTCCGCAACACCTTGCTCGACCCGGCGCACGCCGCAACATTGATTCCGCATTTCGTGCAAGCGATCCACGGCGATATCGCGACCGATCTTCCGCAGGCGCGCCTCATCCAAATCGGCATCGCGATGGCCGGAGCGCCGGTCTACCAAGTTCCGCTCGGGTCGATCGAAGATTCGATGACGCTCGCTCCGGCAAGCATACCGGGGATCAACGCCGAGGGTTATCTCGACGGCGCCGATTACGACGTACTCGATCCGGCGGAGATCGCTCGGCGCCTCGCGCAGTTCGGAGCGGCGAGCCCGAGCCTCGGGATCGATTTTCCGCCGCATGCGGAAGTGCACATCTCGCTCTACGGGAGCGCGCACATGGCGCTACATTTCGAGCATCTCGGTTTTCGGGTGACGCGCGTGGGTGATGCAAACGGAGCGCAAATAGTTCTCTATCCGGCAGGCAACGCGGCGGCGGGATGGGAAGCGGCGCGCGCGCTCGGCGGCGGCGACGTCACCGTTGAACCCGGAACGGACAGCACGGTCGTCGTCGAGGAGTAAGCCCCGGGAGACGGGGCTTACGACTAGTGGATGACGGCGCTACACTCGCGACCGGCTTGAACGATCTTCGGCGCGATTTTATTCTGTCGTACGATCATTCTGGCGCGCGTGACGCGCATCGCGTGCGCGATAGCGCTGATGGGGTTATAGCCGATGCTCAAGCCGGGAAGATTGTTGAGGTTGATCGTGCCGTTCCCATATTGTTGCGGCGCTAAGCCTGCGTAATTGTTATTGTAGAAATTCGGATTCGGCGTCGGCGTCGCGAGGGCATTGGTCGGAATCTCTTTGGATCCGTTGATGGAGCCGACGTACTCAAATCCCGCGTGCTGCATGTTGGCAAGCTGTTTTGTTGTAACGAACCCGTTAATGAGATCGATCGCGGTTTTTTGTACCGATAGCGCCTGAATCAGCCCTTTTTTAATTTGAACGAGTTTTCTCGAATCGCTGCCGGCTTTTTGATTGAAAATTGCGCTGTTTGCGAGAATGTTATCGATTTGCGCAGTATTTTTAACCAGCGGACCGATGAGATATTCCATTTTTACCTGCGCTAGTTGACGCGCGGTCTTCCCGATGGAGCCTTGTTCGTTATAGCGTTGATAATCGTCGAATAGCGGCTGGCTCTTGGCGATAATTGCATTGTTCTGCAGCATCAATCCAATCGCAGGCCCAATCGCACGGTGCAGCCCGGTGCAAAGCGGGCGAGCGACAACACGGATGATGACCGGAAGTTTTAATTCGCTGGGCGGCGGGGAGGAGGCGGGCTTCGTCGTTCCGCTTGCAAGGCCGGCTGCGGCAAGCGCAGCGCAGAGTATCACGACGGAAACCGGGCCGAGTATTTTGTTGCGCACATTCATAGGGATCGATCCTCCTTAGTACCGGAACGACCCGGCCGGGGGAATCGTTTCGGCGCTTGCTATTCTGCGGCCTCGTCAACGCTTTCGAGCGCCTGCTTTTCCTCGGAGGTGATGACTTTACTGAGGTCGAGCAGAATAATGAGCCGCGTATCGACTTTTCCGACACCTTGAATGTACTCGGTGCCGATGCCGGCGACCATCTCGGGAGCATCTTCGACGTTTTCGACCGGAATATTGAGCACTTCGGAGACACTGTCGACAACGATGCCGACGCGTTTGCTGCCGATATCGGTAACGATGATGCGCGTCGATTTTGTGTGCTCGGCGCGGTTCATGCCGAAACGCGTGCGCAAGTCGATAATCGGAATGAGCTGTCCGCGGAGGTTGATGACCCCCTCCATGAAGCGCGGCGCACGCGGCACGTGCGTGATCTCGACCATGCGAATGGTCTCACCGGAATACTGCTGTTTCTTCTCTTCTCGTTGCTCGGCCATCATGACTATTATACTCCTGAAAACTCGGCGCGCGTGACTTTACCGCCGGCATAGGCGTCGCTGACCAGGGAATGGACGTCGATAATCAACGATATCGACCCGTTGCCAAGAATCGTCGCCCCGGAGATTCCCGGAATCCGCCCGACGACATCGGAGAGCGGCTTGATGACGATCTCTTGTTCGCCTTCGAAGGAATCAACGACCAGGCCAACCTGGCGCCCTTGCAGGCCGACGATCACGATCATCACTTTTTCGGGGTCACGGTCGCCCCCGAGTTCGAAGAAATCGGCGATGCGTAGCAACGGCACGACCTGGCCGCGCAGCGTAATGACCTCCGAACCATGCACCGTGCGAACGTCAGGCATCTCGACGCGCTGCGATTCGATGACCGAATCGAGCGGGATCGCATAGAGTTCGTCGACGACGCGCACGAGCAACGCCTGAATGATGGCCAGCGTCAACGGCAACTTAATCGTGAACCGCGTCCCTTGCCCCGGGGCTGAATCGACGTCGAAGATGCCTTTGAGCTTGGTAATATTCCGCTTCACCACATCCATGCCGACGCCGCGCCCGCTGACATCGGAGACTTCGTCGGCGGTCGAGAAGCCGGGGGTGAAGATCAATTCGATCAGTTCGCGATCGGTCAAACGGTCTTCGGTATCGATGAGGCCGTTCTTGATCGCTTTCGCGCGAACTTTGTCGAGATTGATGCCGCCGCCGTCGTCGGATATCTCGATGATGATTTGGTTGCCTTCGTGATAGGCGTTCAGCGCGATCGTGCCCATCCGCTGTTTCCCTTGACGCTCGCGTTCGTCTGGGGCCTCGATTCCGTGGTCGACGCAGTTGCGCAGAAGATGCATCAACGGTTCGCCGACTTCGTCGACGATCGTTTTGTCGAGATCGGTATCGGCACCGGATATCTGTAACTGCACCTCTTTACCGCGCGCCTTCGCGACATCGCGCACGGTGCGCGGGAAGCGATCGAATACTTGTCCGATCGGCACCATGCGCACTTTCATAATCGATTCTTGAATCTCGTTGGTCGTGCGCGCAAGCAGTGCAGCGCTGTCGGCGAGATCCTTCGAAAGCGGGCCGATCAGCCCGATCGAGGAGTTGAGCGCACGATCCCCCATGAGTCGCCCGAGCGTCGAGGCGATATCGGAGATGCGGGTGCGGTTGATGACGAGTTCCCCGACGAGATTCAGCAGCGCGTCGAGACGGTCGATATCGACACGAATCGTCTGCGCGAGCGAGCTGCGCTTCCCTTGGGCCGCCGCCTTTTTCGCATCGGCGCTCTCCCCATTCGTACGCGCCGGGGCTGCCGCCGGTGCGGCGCCTGCAGCGGGAGCAGCGGGTGCGGGAGCTGCTGCCGGCGGTGCGGCTGCGGGCGGTGCGGCGGCTGCCGCCTCGGCAAGCATCCGCTCGATCTCTGCTTCGAAGGCGGCGATCTCCGCCTCGTTCATCGGCTCGCTGCCGACGGCTCCCCCGGCCTCGCTACGATCGGGAGTTTTCCCCTCGATGACGTTCGACGTTTCGTTATAGATCGCAACGAACTGGTCGAGGCGACCGGTAAATTCGTTGAGCCCGCTCGGCGGTGCGCTCTGCCCGATCGCCGCTTGCACCAAGTCGGTTAAAAAATCGCGCCCGGAGAAGAGAATCTCGACGCTTCCCTCCGAGAGCGGCATGCGCTCCTTGCGCAGTAAATCGCAGAGGTTTTCGAGCTTGTGCGCAAGCCCCTGAACCTCCGTAAACCCGAGCATCCCCGAGCTGCCCTTAATGGTATGGAGCGCTCGGAAGAGCGAGTTCACGATCTCCGGATCGGCCTGCCCGCTATCGACAAATTCTTCAAGACGCAACAAATCTGCATCGATCTGCTGCAATAACTCTTCAGCTTCGTCGCGGAAGTACGCAACGAACTCTTCTTTATCGAATGGTTCGTCGGACATCAGCGATCCTCAAACGCTCGTTCGGTGCTGCCGGCTACGCCTACTCGACGCCGAACGCCGAGAGCAGCGGCGTGAGCGACCCGGTCTCCGGTATCATGATGAACTGTCCGGCAACCTCTTTGTCTTTATCGAGGAAACTGCTCTCGATAAGGAAGACGTCTTGGTCGGGCAAAATCGACATGAGCGTTCGGAACGCCGCTTGGATCGTACCGTAGGAGAGCGTCGGAACCGAGGGCAGCAGGTTCACCCCGGTCAGTTGGATGATCGCGGTCAAGTAGGAACCCGCGATGATATTTCCGAGCTCTTTGAGCGTCGAATCGGCGATTGAATCGAAGATCTGAATGTCGCCGATCACGCGATGGAGGAACTGGCTGACGAAATCGAGCGCCTGCTCGCGGTCGAAGAGGACGACCATCTGCCCCGGTGCCTCACCGCGCACGTACATATGCAGCGCAGCGACGGTACGATTTTCGTGCCCGACGCGCGTTGCAAGATCGCGAAACTTAATGACGTCGATTCGCGGTTCGCTCAGGTTGATTTTTGCATTGAGCAATTGCGAGAGCGCCGTGGCAGCATGCCCGGCACCGATATTTCCGACCTCTTTCAGCGCATCTTTCTGAAGGTCGGTGAGATTCATGCCCTGATGGCTCACGCAAGCACCTTCGAGATGGTTTCAAGTATTTTCGGCGGTTGAAAGGGTTTGGTGATGAACGATTTCGCTCCGGCT
>JAJXVC010000008.1 GCA_021782295.1 bacterium
CCTGGAAGACCGAGTCGGCGGAGGTGTAGAGGATGAGACGCCCGGTCGCGAGGTGCTCGGCCCCGAGTTCGGCGATGATCTCGGTCCCCGAGGCGGGTTTGTTGCCGAGCGGCGCCTTGCCGACGATCGCGGTGAACGCCTCGATCACCTCGGGCGGAAAGCCGTCGGGGTAGGTTGGGAAGGGCACCTCGGTCACGATGCCGGCCATCTCCCAGTGCCCGGTGATGGTATCTTTGCCCCGGCTCTGTTCGGCGAGGCGCGCCACGCGGGCCGCCGGCGTGGGAGCGGCGGGGACGCCCTCGAGCGCGGTCAGGTTGCCGAGTCCCCAGCGCTGCAGGGTCGGCAGGTGGAGCCCGCCGATCGCCCGCGCAGTGTTGCCGAGCGTGTTCGCCGCAGGAGCATCGCCGTACCCGGAGGCATCGGGAAGCGCGCCAACGCCACCCGAGTCGATCACGAGAATTACGACGCGCGACATAGCACGACCAGCCTTCGAGTTGCTTGCTCGCTTGCCTTCATTACGTTCTTATCTTAACTGGGCGCCGGTAGCGCAAAGGTTGGAAGAGGATGAGGAGTCGCGCGCTGCCCCTCGATACGGGCGCTGCACGGGCTGGAAACTATCCCGCAGCGGCGAACCCCTGGGCGCAATGCCTCGTCGCTTTCTAGTAATCGCGCTCTTCCTGTTGCTTCTCGTCGCCGCTCGCGCGGGTGCGGGCGCTACCGGCATGGCGATCGATCCCCTCATCCACCTCAGCGCCGATCGCGTCTCGTTTTCGTTCGACCGCTACACCATCGACGCGCGCGGCCACGTCGTCGTGCGCACGAGTAACGGCCTCGTGATTCGCGGGCAGACCTTCTCGATGGATCTCAAACTCGACCGTTATCTCGTCGCCGGGCACGTGACGCTGCAAGCGGGCGGGCACACGCAGCACGGCGCGGCGGTCTCGGCCTATCTGCAGTACAACCGGCTCTATGTCGTGCCGATCACCGGCGAACCCGACCGCTGGACATTCATCGATAACGATCTCACCAAGCCCTATAAGGGGCTCATCATGCCCGGCGACGTTTTCTATTTCGCGAATTTCGGATCGAAGCGCCCGTTTCTCACCGCGCGCGCAGCGGTGATTCGGCCGCTCCATTACGTGCGCTTCGAACGCGTCACGCTGCCCTTTCTCGGCGCACCGCTGCCGCTGCCGACCTATTACCTCAATTTTTCCGCCGATCCGAACTTAGTGCAGAACTCGCTCGCCGGTGCGACCTACGATCTCACCTATAATTTCGCCGGCAACGAGCATGCCATCTCGGCACTTCACCTGCGCTACGATTCCATCAACAAAGGCTACGTTTCGTTCGAGCAGCATTTGAGCGACCGCAACGGCTACGCGGTCGTCTCGCTCAATCCGGCGACGCGACCGCAAAAATACTGGAACACCATTCTCGATTATCAACCGAACCAACGGCTGAGCATCCGCACCTTCACCCAGCTCTACACCGACCAGACCTGGCTACACACGCCGCGGTCTGCATCGCAGTGGTCGGTCGCAACGCTCACCTACGCGCTGCCGAAATCGTTCGTACAGCTCACCGGATTTCAGACGAACTATCGGCTCGTCAATAATCCGACCGAGTCAAAAAACCACCCAGACTCCCTACAATTCACGGCAACGACCTTCCCGCACCAGGTCGGGAAATTACCGCTCTTCGAATCGATGAATTGGGGCTTCGGCTTCAACCACGATTCCTATGGCGCCTACGGCAATGGCGGCCTGCAAAAGTTCGGCGGCTACAACTACACAACGATTTGGAACCACGCGCTCGGCTTCACGCTCTACACGCCGTCGTTACGGCTCACGCACCACGTGCCGGCTTCCAAGATGTATTATTTCAACGCCTCGTTCACGCATTCGCGACAGTATTTCTCGGTGCCGCATTTCGTCGACGTCCAGACGACCTCGGCCTCGGTTAGCCGTCAATTCTCCACTTCGATCGGCGCGTACCTCAACTACCAGGTGCAGAATGTCGGCGATATCTATAAGGTCGGCGGATATACGCCGTACACGCCGGTAATCAACGGGGTCTCCTACCCAAGCTTCGCTGCCTTCCGCGGCATCGCGACCTTTCGCACGCTCGCGCTCGGCATCAACGGCTCGCCCGACCCGGCCTTTAACTGGACGATCCTCGCGCGCGTTCACCGCGATTTTCCCAAGCCGGAGATCGGTCTCTTCACCTTTACTCCCTATAACGTACTCGGCAATATCACCCCGCCTGGGCAACTCGGGGAGCCGCCCTACGATATTACCGCCGACGTGCGCTTCCGCGTCGCGCGCCACCTCAACCTTGAGATTCAGCGCTCGTATTTCTTCCACTATGGTACGATTAATTGGAGCCCGACCTTCTTCGTGCAATTCACACCATGAAACGTATCCTTCCGCTTCTTGCCCTCTCGGCACTGCTGCTCGCAGCGGTCGCCGCTCCTTCGGGCTTGCAGATGACCGGGCAAGTGCTCGATTTCGAACGCGGCTATATTTTTCTCACCACCGGCGATGCATTCAAACTCGCCGACCGGGTGCGCATTCTCGATGCAAAGAGTTTGAAGCCGACCGCGAAAACCCCCGAGCCGCGCGATTTCGCGCGCATCTTCTTCGACGATTTCGGGAAGGTGAACGCGATTGAACTCTCCGGCGCGCCGTTACCGATCGAGGCACCGCCGCCGATGGTGGAAAAATTCGTGGTCGCGCTCTCGACGCCATATTCGCTGCCGACGCCGACGCCGAACCCTCATACAAGGCCCGACCAGTTCCATCCGCATTTCACGCCCGGAAAGATCGTCGCCGTCACCTTTACCGTTCAGGTTCCGCCGAACACGCCGATGAACGCACAGGTTTATATCACCACCGACGCAAGCAACTGGAACCCCCAGGCGATTCTTAT
This sequence comes from bacterium, assembly GCA_021782295.1. Next base: position 2,929 of record JAJXVC010000008.1, read on the forward strand.
GCATCGCGTCGACGCGTTGCATTTCCGCGTCACGCGAAAGCTCGCCTCGGGAACCGATTTCCGCTACCTCTACACGCGCGGCTCGTTGCAGACCGTCGAACGCGCAGAGAACGGCATGGCGCGCAAGCCGCGCACGCTCCTCATCAGCGACGCCGACGCGCGCGCGGTCGGCGATATCGTCTATCGCTGGGCCGACGATTCGAGCAACGGCATCACCGCGCAGCCCAACGCGATTCCGACGCAATTCAACCCGGCGCCGTTCCCGAATCTTCCGCCGGGCGTACCGACTCCGCACCCGTAGGCGCGCGCTGTCACGCCGAGTAGGGCGCGTTAGCGCCCGTATCGTGGCGGAGCGCTGTCACGCCGAGTAGCTGCCGATTTTGTCAGCCCGAGTAGCGCGAAGCGCGTATCGAGGGCCGTCTCTCGCGCCGCCTCGATACGCTGCCTTCGGCAGCTACTCGGCGTGACAGAAGCGCGCTACTCGGCGTGACAGAAGCGGGCTACTCGGCGTGACAGAAGCGGGCTACTCGGCGTGACAGAAGCGGGCTACTCGGGCTGACAAAATCGGCGCGGGTTCTTACTCCAGAGAGCCGCTGATCGTTTCGGTCGTCGCGGCGCCCTGCGTATCGCGCGCGATCACCAGAATCGAGATCGGCCCGCGCACGAAGAACGGATAATTCGGCACCGTGTAACTCAGCGTAAAACGCCCCGGCCCGATTTTATCCATCGACATGCTGTACCCGGCGATGCGCACTTCGATGCTCGCGACGTTGAGCGTTGCGAGAGCGGTTCCGTAGACGTGGTCGCCGGGGTGGAAATTCCGCTCGCTCAAGCTGTAGGAAAGAATGCGCGGCGCGGGCGTCGCAGTTGGGGCGGGCTTCGGCGCCCTCGTCGGCTTCGGCGTTCTCGTCGGCTTCGGCGCTCGCGTCGGCGTCGGCCGAGCGGTTCGGCTCGCGGGGGTCGGCGTCGGGGCCGTAACCGGGCTCGGGGCCGGTGATGGGGCCGCGCTCGGCGCCGAGGTCGCTGTCGGGGCCGGGGTGGGGCTGGCAACCGCCGAGGGAGAGGCGCTGGGGCTACTCTGCCTCGCCGGGGCTACCTTCGGCGAGGCCGTCGGCGCCGACATACTTGCCGACGGAGCCGGATGGGCCGAACAGGCGGCGAGCACGAGGGCGGAGAGCAGCAAAAGAAAACGCGATCGAAACACGATGCCGTCACATTCGCGGCGCACGGAGCCGCATCCCACCGGAAAGCCTCTGCGGCGACCGCGTCGAACGTGCGGCCCATGCTTTTAAGCGTCGTCGTCCCGATGTACAACGAAGAAAAGAACGTCGCGCCGCTGCTCGCACGCTTGCTTCCGCTTCTCCAACGCATCGTCGGTGATGAAGGCTATGAAGTCGTACTCGTTAACGACGGCAGCTCCGACGGCACGCTTGCATCGATGCGCGCCGCGATCGAACGATACGCCGATATCGTCGTCGTCGATCTCTCGCGTAATTTTGGTCACCAACTCGCCGCGACCGCCGGCATCGAACTCGCACAGGGCGATGCGGTCGTGCTGATGGACGGCGACTTGCAAGATCCGCCCGAACTCCTCGCCGAATTTCTCGCCCGTTATCGCGAAGGATACGATGTCGTCTATGCAGTGCGACGTACGCGCAAGGGCGAGAGCTACTTTAAGTTGCTTACCGCACGGCTCTTTTACCGCATCATCAAACGTTTGACGAAGGTATCGATCCCCGTCGACACCGGCGATTTTCGCTTGATGAGCCGACGCGTCGTCGAAGCGCTGCGACGCTCGCCGGAACGGCATCGCTTTCTGCGCGGCATGGTCAGTTGGGTCGGCTACCGCCAGATCGGCGTCGACTACGACCGCGACGAACGCCTCTCCGGGGTCACGAAATATCCGTTCGCAAAAATGATGCGCTTTGCCGTCGACGGCATCACCTCGTTCTCCGACGTACCTTTGCGTTTTGTCTCGTATTTTGGTTTCTTCACCAGCGCTGCGGCGATCGTCTACGCGCTCGTCGTCGTCGGCTTCAAGCTCTTCAGCCTGCACCCGCCCGGCTACACGCGCGGCTGGGCATCGACGATCGTCGCCGTGCTCTTTCTCGGCGGCGTGCAATTAATCGGTATCGGCATCCTGGGCGAATATATCGGGCGCATCTACGACGAAGTCAAAGGCCGACCGCTCTATTTAATTCGCAGTATCGACCGATCGAACGAGCCTGCGGTAAAACCATAACCGCAGGCTCGCGCAACGAACGATTCTAGCGGATGGCACTTAGCGGTGCTTCGTCACAAACGAATCGAGCGGCAGCGCATAGACGTAGCCTTTTTTGCTTCCTATAATCAGCGTACGGCCCACGATTATCGGCGATCCGACGTTAAACGAATCGGGCATTCGCTTGCGACCGAGAACTTTACCGCTCGCCGCTTCCACGGCCCATAGCGTTCCGGAGGTATCGCCGAAATACACGACGCCGTCGACAGCCACTTTACCGCCCTTCACTTTCCCATTCGCGCGCAACCTCCAACGGATCTTCCCCGTTCGGGTATCGATGGCAAACACCGTCCGACGCATTGCGCTTCCCACGTACAGCATTCCGCGGTAAATCAGGGGAATGCTCGCCGCGTTGTTGATGGGTACGGTGCCGCGAACGAGCGCGCTATCCCATAATAGACGCCCGGTTTCACCATCGAGCGCGTAAGCATGTTCTATTCCCGGCGTCGTGTAGCCCACGAAATGGAATCGGCTTCCCGCGGGGCGCGCGAGGTACATTCCGTATACGTCCGTACCATCGCTTGCAACGGGGCAGTCGTCAAAAGCAGCCGAATCGTTGGGGAAATGCTTGCGCCAAAGAACGCGCCCGGTCTTTCCGTCGAACGCGATCACATCGTCGGGATAATCGCCCGCGGTAACCACATCGTCCCCGCGAAACCTGTTCGCCGCGCCCATCGTTGCGCTCGATTTTAGATATTCGCGCCAGCGATATTTTCCCGTAGTAGCGTCGATCGCGAAGAGCATTCCCGATGCATCGTGATGAACGTACATGCCGTCGACGATAGCGCCCGTGGACATAGCGCTTGCAGGAACGGAGAACTCCCACCGTTTGGCCCCGGTAATAGCATCGATTCCGAGAATTCGATTCGATCCGGTGCCGAGCAAGAGATAGTTATTGGGGTCGAAATTCGTCGCGTAATTATTTCCCTCGGCGACGATAACCGTTCGGCCGGTCACGAGGGGAGCGGTCATCAAGGCGTTCCGCGCTTTGAATTTCCAGAGTAATTTGCCCGTGAGGACGCTAAGGGCATAAAGCGAACCGCCATTGCTTGCAACAAACAAGGTATCGCCTGAAAGTGTCGGGCTCGACGAAATGCCGCCGTCTGCCCGAAACGTCCAGCGAACGTTCATGCCGCTTCGCCGGGCCACGGCGGCATTGAGTTCGGGGTTATACCTGAAGGCAGTCCATTTCCGCGGAAGCTGCGATTGAGCAGAACTGCACGCAGGGAAGAGCGCGAGGGCAATGGCGATAAAAACGAAGTTCTTCACCTGATCTCCTTCACGATAGGCATTGGTTTACGATCCTTTACCTCATAGATCGGACGCGCGGTTAGGCTACGTATCGTTCTGAAAACCGACCGCTCGAGCTTTGCCGTTACCAAAAGCCGGCCTCCACACCGATGCTCGATATATATACAATACGCTATCGGCGTAGCGAGCACCCACGGAGCAACGACAATCGCGTTGTCGGGAGTTTGTGAAAGCACGTCGCGAACGTATGCCGGCGCTCGTACGTCATTGCGTTCGTTAAAAATTCCTCGATTTGCCCAGAATAAACCAAGGGCAAGAAGTAACACTACCGCCGCTGTCAGCGATTTTGGGGCTCGATAGAGCCGAGCGCTTCCGGTGCCGAGCACAAACGCGAGAATCCAAAGCACGAATAGCAAGTAGCTCGTTGGGTCCCCTTCGATCGAGTACGCAAACGTAAATGGTAAGACGAGACCCCCCGCGAGCAACGATCCGATGGCAAGCGATGGTTCGGCAACAAGCAGCATCAGCGCGCTTATGGACGCGATAATAAACGCAACCACGAGCAGCTGATGAAATGCGAACGATTCTCCGTGCACAATCGCATAAATAATGCGCGATGGCGAGAGTAGCGCGAAGATGGCCCGATCGGGCGAAAATTGAGCGCCGGAAAGAAACCACATGAGGTTTCCGATGCCGCCGGAGGTATGCGCGTAATCCCAAAACGGCTGCCCCGGCGGCAGCCCGAGTGCAACGGTGGGATCTCGTCGAAGGGCCGATACCTCGGCGCTTCTCAGGGGGATGTAGCAGTAGAGCAACAGGGGGGCAAGCAGAGCGCCGATCGCCGATGGAATCACGCGCGCGGGAATACGCCGCGTTCCGGTAAGCACGAGCACGAGGAGGCCGGGAAGAGCCCAGAGCGCGAGGGGATGTGTTGCAAGCGCTACGCCGACGGCAATACAGCCGAGAACGAGATCGCGTGCGCGGCCGCGCACGCGCCAGCGCATTACATATAAAAATGCTATTGCCTCGAAACACAGCACGAAATCGTGGACATCTGCCCGAGTCGCATGAAACCAAACCGCTTGCGTAAATGCGAAAACCAGAGCTGCTGAGAGGGAAGCAACGGGCAACACCTCGACTTCACGCAATGCAGCAAACAGGGCCCACGCACTCACGGCGACGGCAAGCGCGGAAAATAGATTTATTCGCCACGCGACGTTCCCAATTGGGAAAAGGTGAGCGAACACTCCCGCAATGATTACGAAGGTTGGGAAGCCGGTTGGATGCGGAACCCCAAAGATATATGGGACCGTTTGCATTTCGCCGATATCGCCAAATCCAAACGACGGCATGAGCGAGCAAACGTACACAAAAAACGGCACCGTAAGTGCTAAAACGGCACAGGCAGTCGAGGCCCTATTCCTCACGACGCCTCTTTTCATTTCTCGCGCATCGTTCGACGAACTTTGCTCTAACGTGCACCGATGATACGCAGCCTTAAACAACTTTAAGCACGAGCGGCAAAGGTTCTGTGGTGTTTTCTGCGACGATCACCGCGCTCTGGATTTCGTGCGCGCTCGCGCCCTCGCCGTAGATCGTCGCCAACGGCTCCCCGCGTTCGACGTGCTCGCCGACACGAACGAGCAGTTCGATACCCGCCGTCGCGTGCCGTTGGGCCAACCGCCGGGCGGCATTTCCCAGCGCTACTGCGTCGATTCTGCCGACCGTTCCGGCATGCGTCGCGCGCACTTCGTGCGAGCGCGGCGCGATCGCAAGCGACTCCAGGGCACCTGGCCTCGCTCCCTGCGCTTCGACTAAGGCGACAAAACGCTCGTAAGCACTACCGTCGGCGAGCGCTGCGGCCGCCCGACGCTCGCCATCCGCGACGCCGCCAAGCGCGAGCATTTTCGTTGCCACGACGGTAACCAGTTCCTGCACGCGCGCATCGCTGCGCGCGCCGCGCAAAAAATCGCGCGCTTCGATGGTTTCGATGCCGGTGCCGATGCATCGCCCTAAGGGCTCGCTCATCGCACTCACGATTGCGTGCGCCGGGCGACCGAAGCGCCCCGCGACATCCACGAGCCTGCGCGCGAGCAGCAACGCATCGTTCTCGTCATGCATGAATGCCGCGCTTCCGCATTTCACGTCGAAGACGAAACCGTGCGCCCCGCCGGCGATTTTCTTCGAGAGAATCGACGCGACGATGAGCCCGACGCTGGGCACGCTGCCGGTGCGATCGCGCAGACGATAGAGCCGTTTATCGGCCGGCGCGAGCGCTTCGCTCGCCGCTGCGATCGCACAACCGACGCGCTCCACCTGAGCGATAAATTCGCCGCTCTCAAGCGCGCTGCGAAAACCCGGTATCGCTTCGAGCTTATCGATCGTTCCGCCGGTGTGCCCGAGCGCGCGACCGGAGAGTTTTGCAACCGGAACGCCGCATGCCGCGACGAGCGGCACGGCGACGAGCGAGACGATATCGCTCACGCCGCCGCTGGAATGCTTATCGACGACAAAAGGCTCGCGCGGGAAATGCAGGCGTTCCCCGCTCTCCACCATCGCTTCGGTGAGCGCGACGATCTCGTCGAGATCGAGTTCGCGAAAATGGACCGCCATCGCAAGCGCCGCCATCTGGGCGTCGTCGACCGCCCCGCTTGCATACGCCGCGACGATAGCGCGCCAGGTTTCGGCCCCGAGGCTCTCGCCGTCACGCTTGCGCTCGATCGCCGTGCGCATCGCCTGCTCGTCCATCGTCGGCGGGGTTTCGCCTTCCCGAAAGGCGAAGCCCTGCGTCTATGCACTATCGCCCGGTGGTCGATCGATTCGTGGAGATTCCCGCGCTCGACCCCATTTGGTTCGTATTTTTCATCGCGGCGTTTCTTGCCGTCGCACTCCTCACGCAACGGCGACCGTTCTACGGCTTGCTCGCCCTCATTGCAACTGCGCCCTTTGCCTTCGCGCATGCCGTCGGACACACGACGGTGACCTTGCCGAAAGTCGCGCTGCTCGCCGTCGTGCTCGGCCTCTGCGCGCACCCGGCTCTTTTTCTGCGCCTTCGCTCGCGCGCGGCGCGCTGGTGGATCCTCGCCTTTGCGGCGATTGCGGGGACGACGCTGCTCTCGGTAACGCAGGCCGACTATCTCGCGCCTGCGTTGCGCGAGAGCTTGAAGGCGATCGAAGCGCTCGCCATTTTCGCCGTCGCTCTGCTTGCAAGCAACGAATGCGATGCGCTCGACCGCCTTGCCCTGCCGACGATTGCAGCGACGACGGTGCTCGTGTCACTGCTGGCGTTACTCGAAGATCTGATCGGCGCGCCTTCGGGGCTCAATATCGGCGCGATCGTGCTTCCGCGCATTGCCGGCCCGCTCGGCGGCCCCAACCAACTTGCGGGCTTTCTGGAGATCGCCATCGCGGTTCTCGTTGCGGCGCAACTCGCGCAACCACGGCGCTACCTCGCGTGGGCACTCGCGGCGGCGTTCCTCACCGAGATCCTCACGCTCTCACGCGCCGGTAATTTTTTCAGCATCTGCATCGTCGCGCTGCTTGCGTTTTTGCGCCCACAACACGTACGCGCGACGATCCTCCCGGTTGCGGGCGCGCTCGCATTTGCGGTCGTCGTCGGAATCGGCGCCGCGCTCGCAAACGTGCTCGCCGGCGCGCGCCCAGCGGTCGCCGGGGGCGGCACTGCGCTCGCAAACGTGCTCGCCGACGCGCGCCCAGCCGATCTGACGGCATCGATGCACGGCCTGCTCCGCATCGGCGCACGGCAGACCGGCACCGGCGGCGTCGGCACGCGCAGCGAACTCTGGCGTGCGGCGATCGCGTTGTGGCGAACCCATCCGTGGCTCGGTATCGGAGCCGGAAACTACCACCTCGAACTCGGCCGCGTCGGCCTTCCCGGCGTGCGCACACAACCGAACAGTCTCTATCTGCAAGCGCTCGTCGACGGCGGCATTCCGTTGTTAGCCGCAACGCTCTGGCTCTGGATCGGCGGAATCGTCCGCCTCGCGGCCGCACCAATTCGCAACGACGCATGGGCGGCCGCTGCATTCGCAGCCACGCTCGCGCTCGCGGCGCACGGGATCGTCGATAACTTGCAGTTCTATCCGAAGGTGCTCACTTGGTGGCTCGTGCTCGTTGCTATCGCGGTATCGCGGCAGATCGCCAAAGCATCGCGCTCTCACGCCGAGTAGGTTGCGTGGTCACGCCGAATAGGTTGCGTTGTCACGCCGAGTAGGTTGCGCAGCAACCGTATCGAGGCGGAGTGCGAAACGCCCCTCGATACGCGCTGCGCGCTACTCGGGGTGACAATGCGCCGCGCCGGAGCATCGCGCTCTCACGCCGAGTAGGTTGCGTTGTCACGCCGAGTAGGTTGCGTTGTCACGCCGAGTAGGTTGCGCAGCAACCGTATCGAGGCGGAGTGCGAAACGCCCCTCGATACGCGCTACGCGCTACTCGGGGTGACAATGCGCCGCGCCGGAGCATCGCGCTCTCACGCCGAGTAGGTTGCGTTGTCACGCCGAGTAGGTTGCGCAGCAACCGTATCGAGGCGGAGTGCGAAACGCCCCTCGATACGCGCTACGCGCTACTCGGGGTGACAATGCGCCGCGCGAAACGCCCCTCGATACGCGCTACGCGCTACTCGGGGTGACAATGCGCCGCGCGAAACGGCCCCTCGATACGCGCTACGCGCTACTCGGGGTGACAGTGCACAGCGCGAAACGGCCCCTCGATACGCGCTACGCGCTACTCGGGGTGACAGTGCACAGCGCGAAACGCCCCTCGATACGCGCTGCGCGCTACTCGGGGTGACAATGCGCCGCGCGAAACGGCCCCTCGATACGCGCTACGCGCTACTCGGGGTGACAGTGCACAGTGCGAAACGCCCCTCGATACGCGCTACGCGCTACTCGGGGTGACAGCGCCTACTCGGGGTGACCCTGCGCCCGATTTAGAGCGCTTCGAGTATTCCGCGTAAGAGCGGCATCCAGCGGCGTTCGTTCGCACCTTCTTGCGCGGGCGGAAGATCGACGAGAATCTTTCCTTCGGCGAAGCGAAAACGATTCTTCGTCAGCGACTGTAGCTGCGGAATCCCCGCCGGTGCGAGCGCAAAACCGGTTCCGACCCCGAGCGTCAGCCGCCGTTCGTCGACGACGACGCGCGTTACGTGTTTCGCTAACGCGATCGAACGCAGTTTTGTAATTTCGACGAGCGTCTCCAGCGGGCGTGGGAGCGGGCCGAAGCGGTCGCGCACGCCCGCCGCGATCTCCTCGACATCGCTCTCGCTGCGCGCACGCGCGAGTTGCTGGTAGATCGCGATCTTCTGCGAGACCTGCGGCACGTAATCGTCGGGAACGAACGCACTGACCTTTACGTCGATGACGGCTTCTTGCCGTTCCTCCATCGTCGCACTCGCACCGCGGCGAGCGGCGATCGCGTCGGCGAGCAACTGGCAATAGGTGTCGAAACCGACCGATGCGATAAATCCGGATTGCGCCGCACCGACGAGATTTCCGGCGCCGCGAATCTCGAGATCGCGCATTGCGATCTGCAGCCCCGAACCAAGATGCGTGAACTCCCGAATCGCTTCCAAGCGCGCCTTGGCATCTTCGGTGAGCACCTTATGCCCCTGATAGAGCAGGTAACAATACGCTTGATGGTTCGAGCGCCCGACGCGTCCGCGCAATTGATAGAGTTGCGCGAGCCCGAAGCGGTCGGCGTCGGCGACGATCATCGTGTTGACGTTGGGAATATCGATGCCGTTTTCAATGATCGTCGTGGCGACGAGCACGTCGGTCTCACCATCGATGAATTTTTGCATGACCGGCTCGAGCTCGCCTTCGGTCATCTGCCCGTGCCCGATGGCGATACGCGCGCGCGGAACCAACTGTTGCAAGGCGTTGGCGACGGCGTGAATCGATTCGACGCGATTGTGCAGGTAATAGATTTGGCCGCCACGATCGAGCTCGGCGGAGATCGCTCGCGTGACCACGGCGTCACCACCGGGCAAGACCACCGTTTTGATCGACATGCGATTTTTCGGCGCGGTTTGGATGAGCGAGAGATCGCGCACGCCCATCAACGACATGTGCAACGTCCGTGGAATGGGAGTCGCCGACAGGGTGAGCACGTCGACGCTGGTTTTGAGTTCCTTCAGGCGTTCTTTGTGCATCACGCCGAAACGCTGTTCTTCGTCGACGACGATTAAACCGAGATCGGCGAACACGACATCTTTTTGCAGCAAGCGGTGCGTGCCGATGACGATATCGACTTTCCCCTCGGCGAGCGCCGCGAGCACCTCGCGTTGCTCGGCCTTGGTTTTGAAACGCGAGAGCTCTTCGACGCGCAGCGGATAGGCCGCAAAGCGCGTGCCGAAGGTGCGATAATGCTGCGCTGCAAGCAGCGTCGTCGGAACCAGAATCGCGACTTGTTTCTTATCGGAGACCGCCTTGAACGCCGCGCGCAGCGCCACCTCGGTTTTTCCGTAGCCGACATCGCCGCAGACGACTCGGTCCATCGGGCGCTCCCGCTCCATATCGCCTTTTACCGCCGCGACCGCAGTCGCTTGATCGGGCGTTAAATCGTAAGGAAAGGCTTCTTCGAGCTCGCCCTGCCACGCGCTGTCGGGCGAGAACGAGAAACCGCGGCTCATTTCGCGCTCGGCATACAGTTCGACCAGCCCGTCGGCGATCGCGGCGAGTTGCGAGCCGACGCGCGCTTTCGTGCGCGCCCATTCGACGCCGCCCATCTTCGAAAGCCGCGGCGTCGCGCCGTCGCCAGCGGCGTATTTCGTTACCTGGTGCATCTGCGTTACCGGCACCATCATGCGGTCGCTGCCGGCGTAATGCAGATCGAGAAAATCTTGCGTGACGCCGAAGAGCGTTTCGCTGCGTAGGCCGACGTATTGGCCGATACCGTGCACCGCATGCACGACGAAATCGCCGACCTTGAGATCGGCGAGCGTTACCGGAACGCCTTCCTTAACCGCGCGGAGCTTAACGCGTTTCGGCGGCGCGCCGAAGATCTCGCGGTCGCCGAGGATACGCAGGCGCGCATCGGGGAGCGTGAAGCCGCCGTCGATCGATCCGTGCTCGATACAGATGCCGCCATCGGCGAGCGCACGGGAGATCGGCAGCACGTCGACGCCCGCCGCACTAAAAATTTCGCCGACACGCGCGACGCCGGAGGTAAGAATGACGATGCTCTCGCGGCGCGCGAGCGATTCACGCAGCGCTTCGAGGAAGAGCGTCATCTGACGGTTATAGTGCTCGCTCGGGCGCGTCTCGAGCACGAACGATGTATCGACGCGCGGCAACCATGCGGGCGCGAGGCCTTCGATCGCACCCGGAAAGATGAGGCTTTGCAGGCGCGCGCAAGTTTCGCCGAGCGCATCGAGACGCGGGTGCGGTGCTTCGATCTCGGCTAATAATGCGTCGTCGACGAACTCGTCACGGACGTCGAGTTCTTCGGCGGCGGCATCGGCGAGCAAGGTGCTGCGCGCGCGGATGCGTTCGTCGTCGAGCGCACTTTCGATCGCCGCGAGCGTCGCCGGTTCGACGAGTGCGAGCAGCGCGTCGGCGGGAAGATAATCGAAGATCGTCGCGGGGCGCTCGTAGGCGAAGGCGATCCATGCATCGGGTAAATCTTCGCCGCGGTCGAGAAAGGCGCGCACCGCTCGCTCGCGCGGGCCGTCGCCGCCGATGCGTTCGGCGACGCTCCGACGGTAGGTTTCATCGCGCGGAATCTCGCCCCACGGTAATACGTCGAGCGCATCGAGCGGCGCGACGCTGCGCTGGCTCTCGATCTCGAAACTGCGAATGCTCTCGATGGTATCGCCGAAGAATTCGATGCGCGTCGGGCTCTCGGCGGTCGCAGCATAGAGATCGAGAATGCCGCCGCGCACCGCGTACTGCCCCACCGCGCCGACGATATCGGTGCGTTCGTAGCCGAGCCGATGCAGGTTGCGAATCGTCGCTTCCCAACCCGGCTCCCCGCCGACGCGGAGCTCGGAACGCAGTTCGCGCAGCAGCGGGCGCGGCATAACGTAGGATCGCAGCGCGGCAACCGAGGTGAGGACGAGCAGCGGTGCATTCGAATCGAGCGCCGCGAGTAGCGTGATGCGGGCGCTGCGCTCCGCGGGCGATTCGATGCTGCCGAACGCCGCTTCGCGCCCGCGATGCAAAAAAAGATCGGCGGCGTGCGCTTCGCCGAGATAGCAGAGCAGGTCGGCGTAGGCGCGTTCGGCGGCATCGGGGGTCGGCAAGATCGCAAGGGTCGGCCGCCGCCGGGCGCGATAGAACGCGGCGAGCAACGCCGGGCGCGCCGCGGGAATCGTTTCGTGCAGGGCGACCGCGCGAATTCCCCGTTCGAACGCACCGAGCGCCGCGGAGAGCGGCGTACGCTCGCCTGCGAGGCGGTCGAGCAGGGCGTCGAGCGCCGGGCGTGGTGGGCGGGCAAGCGTAGCGGTCATGAGCGCCTGATTATAGCAGGTCAGCGCAGCCGACGGGCACGACCGTTACGCGGAAGAGGGTGCACTGTCACGCCGAGTAGGGTGCACTGTGTCACGCCGAGTAGGGCGCGAAGCGCCCGTATCGAGGCGAGGGAAGCGGTCCCTCGATACGCGCTTCGCGCTACTCGGCGTGACATTGCGCTACTCGGCGTGACATTGCGCTACTCGGGAGGACTGCGCGGCGGCTAGAGTTGGAGCTCGCGAACGACGTAGCTCCCGGCTTCGGTGATGTAGAGCGCGTTGTTCGTGGGATCGTAGGCGAGAAAATCCGGACGATAGAACTGCGCCGCGGTACCGATGCCGTCAGCCCAACCACCGGACCCGCCGGCAACGATCGTCGCGGTCGCGCTATCGGCAGTGCCGTTTCCGGGGGTCATTTGCCAAATCACGGAGTTCGTATAATCGGTGATATAAAAATCGCCGTTTGCGGAATCATATGCGATCCCCGATGCCTCTCCGAATTGTGCGCTCGCTCCGGTTCCCGGAACTCTTCCGCACGTGCTGCCGGCGAGCGTCGTGACGGTGCCGCTATTCACCACGCCGTTCCCGGGGGTTACCTGCCGAACCGCGCAATTGCCGTTATCGGTAACGTAGAGATCCCCGTTTACCGGATCGTAGGCGATACTCGCGGGATTTTTAAATTGCGCGGCGGTGCCGGTTCCATCGGTGAATCCGCAGGTCGTGCTTCCGGCGAGCGTTATGACCACCGCGCTCCCCGCCGTTCCGTTTCCGGGGAAAATCTGGCGAACCGTACAATTTCCGTCGTCGGTAACGTAGAGATCTGCGTTCGTAGGATCGTACGCAACGCCGGCCGGGTTAAGAAACTTCGCTGCCGGTCCGGTGCCGTCGGCGAATCCACAGCCGCCGCCGCCCGCTACCGTTACCACGGTTCCGCTTCCCGCCACCCCGCTTCCAAGAGCGACCTGACGAATCGCGCAGTTCGATAGATCCGTGACATAGACGTACCCATTGGCGGCATCGTAGGCATCGCCGACCGGATTGGCAAAGCGCGCGGCCGTCCCGGTGCCGTCGGCGAGGCCGCAACCAGCTGGGCCACTCCCCGCAAGGGTAACGACGGTGCTGCTATTCGCGTTGCCGTTTCCGGGGCTCACCGAACGAAATGCACAATTGCCGGTGTCGGTAACGTAGAGGTCGCCGTTCGCCGAGTCGTAGGTGATGCCGGAATCGCCGTTAAAGCGAGCCGTCGTGCCCGTACCATCGACAAACCCGACGATGTCGGGATCACCGGCGACCGTCGTCGTCAGCGATGCGAACGTCAGCGGCACGTTCGCCGAGAGCGGAGCCCCGGCGGCGGCGACGATCGGCGTCGCCGTCACCGCGAGCGTGCCGGTGCCGACCGTCTGAGCGCTCACCGTAAACTCGTTGGGATTGCTTGCGTTCGGCGCAACGGCGATGCCCGACCCGGTACTCGCACCGCTTATCGAGACTGCGACCGTCGGCGCGCCGGGGCCGATGATGAAATTGCCATCCGCATCGAGCGTGGTGACGGAGAACGGCACCGAGAGCGTGCCCGCAAGTTGCAGCCCCGAAGCGATGCTGCCGCTTACCCCGGCGCCACTTCCCAGCGGGCTCACTAGCAGCGACGCGGGAACCCCCGCGAGCGTGACGTTGATGCTATTGGTTTGATTCGCTACGATCGTCTGCGTGACGGTATTGGTGGAGAGCTTATTACCGGCTCCGCCCAAGGCATCGTAGGTGCTCAACGTGAACGCGTGCGAGCCCGCCGTTACGGCAATCGGGAGGGTGCAGGTGAGCGCACTCAAAGGGCCGCCGACGCTGCAATTCGGCGAGGTGGGCGTGAGGTTCTGCGCCGTTGGAGCCCCACCGTCGATCGCAACCGTCAACGATTGCGTTGACGGCGAGACATATGCGGGGGCCCGCGTACCCGCCGCGGTGCCGGTTCGCTGCGGAATGGTAATCACGACGCGCGCATCCGCAGTTGGAGGCACGCTTCCCGTACCGGGAAGGGCGGCCGCTCCGCCGGCACCACCGGCGCCGCCGCCGCAGCCGACGAGTGCGAGCGAGAGAGCAACGCTCGCGGTAAAGATCAAACGTTTCATAGCTGCACCTGTCGGATCGTGTAGTTATAATCGCCAACGTAGAGCGAGTTGTTCGTCGGGTCGTATGCAGGGAAATACGGATACTTGAAAAGGGCGAGACTGCCGAGTCCATCGGCAAACCCACACAGAGGGCGATCGCTGCCCGCGATCGTCGTCACCACACCGCTATTCGCGGTGCCGTTTCCCGGAGTCACCTGTCGCACGTTGCAGTTGTCATCATCGGAGACGTAGAGATCGCCGTTGGTGGAGTCGTACCCGATGCCGTTAAGGCCGTACGCAAACTGCGCCGCCGTTCCGGTACCATCCGCGAAACCGCAGGTGCTGTTGCTTCCGGCGATCGTCGTGACGACACCACTGTTCGCGCTACCGTTCCCGGTCGTCACCTGCCGAACCGAACAGTAATCGGTCACGTAGAGATCGCCGTTCGCCGAATCGACGGCAACGCCCTCAATACTATCGAACGTTGCACTCGCCCCGGTGCCGTCGGTCGACGTGCAGCTCGACGGATTGCCGGCGATCGTGATAACGACGCCGCTATTTAACGTACCGTTGCCCGGATTGACCTGCCGAACCGTGCAGCCAGACGCGTCGGTCACGTAGAGATCGTGCGTTGCCGCATCGTAGTCGATTCCATTGGGATAGTTGAGCTGCGCTCCGGTTCCGGTACCATCGACCTCGCCGCATGTGGCGTAGTTTCCAGCGATCGTCGTGACGACCCCGCTATTCGCGGTGCCGTTCCCCGGCGTTATTTGCCGAATAGCACATCCGTCGGGAACGTAGAGATCGCCGTTCGTCGAATCGTACGCAATGCCGTTGGGATAATTAAACTGCGCTCCGGTGCCGGTGCCATCGACACGGCCGCAGGTCGCGCTTCCGGCGATCGTGGTAACCGTCGCGCTATTCGCCGTTCCATTACCCGGCGTCACTTCCCGAATCGTGCAACTATCGACGACGTAGATGTTGCCGTTTGCGGAGTCGTAGGCGACGCCGTAAGGACCGCTAAACCGCGCGGTCGTTCCGGTACCATCGACGAGCCCCGTTACGCCGGCATTGCCGGCGACCGTCGTCACCAGCGCCGCCGCGGAAAGTGGGACGTTGGCGGTAAGCGCGCTTCCCGCGAGCGCCGCCGACGGGGTCGCGGAGAGCGCGAGCGTCGCGGCGCCGGCGCTGGTCGACGAAAGCGTAAAGAGATTCGGATTGCCGCCGGCCACCGGGGAGATCGCGATGCCCGAGCCCGCGGTTACCCCGGTCAACGAAGCGGCGATGGTCGGCGCGCCGGGGCCGACGATATAGTTGCCGTCGGCATCGAGCGCTACGACGAGAATCTTCGCGCCGGCGCCCATTAAAAACCGATAGCCCGCACTCGCGCTGCCGAAAATCGTACTCGACGACGCTGCACTCGCTGGATCTAGCTGAAACGAGGCGGGAACGCCGGCGAGGACGACGGGAATCGCCGGGTTCTGCCCGGTGACGAAGGTGACGGAGATGCTGTTCGCCGAGAGTTTGTTCCCGGCGCCGTTCGGTTGATCGTAGGTGATGAAGGTGAGGGTATGCGAGCCTGCCGTGGCGCTGACCGGAACGGTGCAGTTCAGCGGATAGGCCGCGCCCGCACTCGAGCAGTTGGGCGAGCTCGGGGAGAGATTTTGGAGGGTCGGAGCGCCGGCATCGACCGCGACCGAGATCGATTGCGTCGCCGGAGAGACGTAAGCCGGGGCGCGCCCGGTGCTCGCCGTCGTTTGCGGAATCGCGATCACGACATGCGCACTCGCTTGGGCTCCCGGTGAGGAAACCCCGGCGCCTCCGGGCGGCAAGGCACTCGGCCCCGAGGCTGCGCCCGCGCCGCCGCAACCCGCCAGGGCTGCGAGTAACGACGGAACCAATAATAAACGCCAGTGAATCCCGTAGCGCATGAACCAGCCTCCTTCAAAATACGAACGCCGTTCGTCCCCGTGCAACGCTTGGTTGCCGCCGGGAGGAACGTCGCTATGGTCTGAGGTTGCACGAGCAGCGCAGCAATCCTCTCCTCAAATCGTTTTTTGGAACACCACCATGTTGAAATCGCGAAACTTTTTTATTGCGGCGGAGTTATATATATTGGCACTCAACTGCCATGATTGCTAAGTAAGGAGAAGCACCACCATGAGCGAGCTCACCACCATCGAACGCCCCAGCCTCCGCCCCGGCCTCCGCAGCGCGCTGGATCTGCTGAACTGGGACCCGTTCCGCGGTCTCGTCGGCAACCTGCCCCAGGGCCCGTCCTTCGAGGTCGAACGGAACGAGGAAGGCTACCAACTCGAACTCCCGGTTCCGGGCTTCAGCCCCGAACAGATCGAAGCGACCGTCAACGACGGCATCCTCAACGTCGTCGGCAAGAACGAGCGCCGGAATTTCACCCGGACGATCTCGCTGCCCGATGAGATCGATAGCGATCGCATCGAGGCGAGCGTCGAGCACGGCATGCTGACGCTGAAGCTGCCGCTGCACCCGAAGGCGCAGCCGAAGAAAATCGCCGTGCGCGGCTAGCACCGAGCGCTCCGAATTCGTGCGCCGCTCGCCCCGACGAGGGGGGAGCGGCGCGCAACGGAGGCCAAGGCTGCGCGGTGTCATGACGCGCGCGCAGTTACCCGACGATCTCGAGGCGTTGGAATCGCAGAGCATCTACATTCTCCGTGAGGCGTTCGCGCGCGTCGATAACCCGGCGATGCTCTGGTCGATCGGAAAAGACAGCACCGCGCTGCTCTGGATGGTG
Source organism: bacterium (assembly GCA_021782295.1). The sequence continues at coordinate 19,797 of JAJXVC010000008.1, forward strand.
CGCAAAGCCTTTCTCGGCGAGGTCCCCTTTCCGTTGGTGCTCCTCGATACCGGCATGGAGTTCGCGGAGGTCTATGCCTTTCGCGATCGGCTCGTGCGCGAGTGGAAGCTCCCCGTCATCAACGAGATCTGTCCGCCCGAGAGCGGTATCGACCCGAGCCTTCCGCCGGCGGCGCGCCATGCGGCGCGAAAGACCGCCGGGTTACGTGCGCTGCTCGAACGCGAGCGCTACCGCGCCGTCATTCTCGGCATCCGTCGCGACGAGCAGGCGATACGCGCGAAGGAACGGATTTTCAGCCCGCGCAGCAGCGACGGCTCCTGGGATCCGCAGCGGCAACCGCCGGAGTTATGGGACTATTATTCAACCGAGGTTCCCGACGGCGCGCACGTGCGCGTGCATCCGCTGCTGCATTGGACCGAACGCGATATCTGGCGCTACACGCAAGCCGAAGCGATTCCGTTCGTTCCGCTCTATCTCGCGCGTAACGGGCAACGCTATCGGTCGCTCGGCGAGAGTAACATTACCTTTCCGATTCGCAGCGATGCCGACACGATTGAAAAGATCGTTGCCGAGCTCGCAACCACGCGCGAACCCGAACGTGCCGGACGCGCGATGGACGGGGAGAGCGAAGACGCCTTCGAGCGGCTGCGCGCCGGGGGGTACATGTGAGCGCGCTGCGCGTCGTAATGTTCGGCGATGTCGACGCCGGTAAATCGACGATCCTCGGGCGCTTGATGCTCGATTGCGGCTACGTTCCGCAAGCGAAGATCGAAGAGATGGAGCGTTCGAGCGAGCGGCGCGGCGTGCCGATGGAGTATTCGTTTCTGCTCGATGCATTCCAGATCGAGCGCGACCAAGCAATCACGCTCGACAGTTCGCGCATCTGGCTCACAACGCCGAACCGCGAGATCGTTTTCGTCGACGCACCGGGGCACCGCGAACTCATTCGCAACCTCGTGAGCGGCGCATCGGAGGTCGATGCTGCGGTGCTCGTTATCTCCGCCGAAGAAGGCGTCACCGCACAGACGCGCCGTCAGGCGCTTTTTTTGCGCTGGTTCGGTTTTACGTCGGTGCTCGTTGCAATCAACAAACTCGATCTCGTCGACGACCCGCAATCGCGCTACAACGAACGCGCCGCCGAGGCCGATGCGTTTCTGCGCGAACTCGAGCTCGCGCCGCTCGCGATGCTCCCGGTCGCCGCGCGCGAAGGCGCAAACCTCGCGCGGCCCGGCGATACGACGAAGTGGTGGCGCGGCCGCACGCTGCTTGCGGAGATCGAAGCGCTCCCAACGCTGCGCGGCGATCCCGATGCACCGCTGCGGATGGTGGTGCAAGATGTCTATCGTCGCGGTTCGACGCGCTGGATCGTCGGGCGCATCGACTGCGGCCGTATCACGCGCGGCGACGCGCTCACGTTTTGGCCGCTGCGCACGACGGCGCGCGTCGCGCGTATCGTGCGCTGGCCCGACGAGGTGGGGAGCGCATCGGCCGGTGCGGCGGTCGCGCTGGAACTCGACGAGCGCATCTTCGTCGATCGCGGCGCGGTCGCAACGCACGAGGATTCCGGGCCGAAGACCGGGCATTCGCTGTACGCGACGTTGCTGTGGCTCGGCGAGCGCCCCGCGCGCGCGGGAACGAATCTCCGCATGCGTCTGGGCACGCGTGAGATCGCGGTAACGGTCGCACGCATCGAGGAAACTTTCGATCCCGAGGATGGGCGCGGGCGCACGGCAAACGAGATCGCTGCGGGCGATGTTGCTGCGGTCGCGTTAGTCGCGCGCGAAACGATCGCCGCCGACCCCGATCTGCCGTCGTCGAGTATCTCGCGATTCATTCTTCTCGATGAAGGGCGCGTCGTCGCCGGCGGAAAGGTTCGCGCGCTGGCAGCTGCGGCACGAGGCGAGGGCGCGACGAACGTCGTCGCGGCGCGTTCGCAGGTCGGCCGCGAAGAACGCGGCGCGCGCAACGGCCATCGCGGATATGTTTTCTGGCTCACCGGTTTACCAAGTTCGGGAAAATCGACGATTGCGATGCGCGTCGAGCGGATGTTATTCGATCGTGGGCGCCACGTCTACGTTCTCGACGGCGACACCTTACGCACCTCGCTCAACGTCGACCTCGGCTTCACCGAAGAGGATCGTCGCGAGAACGTGCGCCGGACGGCCGCGCTCGCCGGGCTCTTCGCCGACGCCGGGATCGTCGTGCTCACCGCGCTGATTTCGCCGTATGCAGCGGATCGCGAAAGCGCGCGCTCTGCCTGCTCCGCGGATTTCGCCGAGATTTACGTCGCCTGCGATCTCGCCACCGCCGAACGGCGCGACGTCAAAGGGCATTATCGTCGCGCGCGCGCCGGCGAGCTCGAACGTTTCACCGGCATCACATCGCCGTACGAAATTCCTACGAGCCCCGACCTCGTCATCGACACCGCACACGAGAGCGTCGAAGCGTCTGCCGCCGCGCTCGCCGAGTTTATCGAACGCAGGATCGCTCGAAGCGATTAGCGCCACTGTCATCCCGAGTAGCTGCCCTCTGTCACGCCGAGTAGCAGTGTGCCACTGTCATCCCGAGTAGGCCCCTGCAGGGGCCGTATCGAGGGAAGCATTTGCACAAATTGCGTCTCCCTCGATACGCTGCCTTCGGCAGCTACTCGGGATGACAGAGACACACGCGGCAGCTACTCGGGATGACAGAGATACACGCGGCAGCTACTACATCTTCCACTTTTTTCGTCCGAGCCGTTTTATTTCGTCCCAATTCCCTAAGGCGAGTGCCATTTTCTTGCCATGCGACCATCGCTTCAATTTTTTTTCGCACTCGATTGCTTCAACAACGTTATAATACGTCGTACTCCAAAGCAGAGATAACGGACGCCGTTGGAACGTATAGCAAGCCGGGTCGACGCCCATCGTATGTTCGGCGAGTCGTCGCTCGATATTTCCAGTGACCCCTATATAGATCGTATCGTCCGCGCACGCAAGCATATAGACATGGTAGTTTTTCATTTCATCGCTCTTCTGTGCGCTTTTACATCACCGTAAAGTGCGGCGCTCCCTCGATACGGCTCCGGAGTTTACCCCGAGCCTGTCGAGGGGGCAGCTACTCGGGGTAGATCGGCGCCTCGATACGCTGCCTTCGGCAGCTACTCGGCGTGACAGGGGGCAGCTACTCGGCGTGACAGAGATGCCGTCGTGCGTTAGCGATATTCGATGCCGTTGATAACGACGAAGCCGGGCGTACTCCACGAACTATGGGTGCCGCTGACGCGATGCGTCCAATCGATGCCGTCGAATCCGTCGCGATCGCGAAAGAATCGCCCTTGCACCTCGGCCTTGTCGCCGACGCGAACGAGCAGCGGGCCGAGCACGCTCTCGTCGGCGATCACGCGCGCTACGACGTGCGGCGCGACGCGCACGTAAAACCAGAGGTGCAAACCGCTTCGCGTGCGACGCGCGGTTCGAACGCGCACGACGGTGCCGCAGATCGTCACCTCGGTGCGGGCGTGCGCGATTTTGCGCGCGGCGAGATACCCCGCGTTATCGCAGAGCCCGCTCTTCCCGTTGCCGATGCGTCCGGAGCAAGAAGCGAGAAGCACGCACGCGACGAGCGCGGCGACGGAGCGAGTGGCGACAGAAATTGCGGAGCGCATACAGGTGGATTCCGCACGTGGGCTGGCTGAAACCTCGCCCGGGCCCTCGATACGGCCTCGGAGTTTACCCCGAGCCTGTCGAGGGGGGCCTACTCGGGCTGACAGATTTGTGCTCGGGCTGACAGATTTCTGCCCTCGATACGGCCCTGCAGGCCTACTCGGGCTGACAGATTTCGGGCCCTCGATACGGCCTCGGAGTTTACCCCGAGCCTGTCGAGGGGGGCCTACTCGGGCTGACAGCTTTGTGCTCGGGCTGATACAGATTTCTGCCCTCGATACGGCC
>JAJXVC010000153.1 GCA_021782295.1 bacterium
CGGTCACATGGTGAAGATCGAGGTGGAGGTCGATACGCTCGATCAGCTACGCGAAGTGCTCGCCGAACCGGTCGACGCGGTGCTGCTCGATAACATGTCGCCGGAGATGCTGCGGGAAGCGGTCGCAGTTGTCGGCGGTCGGCTCGTCACCGAAGCAAGCGGCGGCGTCGACCTCGCCCGTGTCGGCGAGATTGCCAAGAGCGGCGTCGATCTTATCTCGGTCGGCCGCATCACGCATAGCGCACCGAGCCTCGATATCGGCCTCGATATCGCGTCGTAACGCCGCTGCGTTGCAGCAGCCGCAATGTCAGCCCGAGTAGATCGCGAAGCGATCGTATCGAGGGCGGTGCAACGGCGCCTCGATTCGCCGCTGCGCGGCTACTCGGCGTGACACGGAGTTACTCAGCGTGACAGCGCAGCGATCGCGAGGCGCTAGCGCAGCGCGAACAGTTGTGTCGCCACGATCGCGCCGATCCCCACGAGCATCGCCGTACCGACGATCGCCCATGCGACCGGCAGCGCAAGCGTCTCGCCGCGACGCAGGGCGCGATCGGTGAGCGCGTAGCGCATCGCTCCAGCGATCCCGAAGAGTACGCCGACGATCGCCATGACGACGCCGAACCACGAGGCCATGCCCTCATTTACGCTGGTTTTTAGGTGAAGTACCCCCGAAAATTCGCGCAGAACGAGCGAAAAACGTGCGATAACGAAGCCGAACGCGATAAACGAGAGCGAGGTACGGACGTACGAGAGAAAGGTGCGCTCGTTTGCAAGTACGTCGTTGGGCTTGATATCGGAGGGTTGAAACATGTCGCGCGGTTACGCTTTAGAGGCGGACGTTCCTCGCCCAAACGCGAAGAAACGCCCTATGAGCGAGCTACAAGAACGCGCGAGCCACGACCCCGATAACCCGCAGGCGCTGATCGATTTTATGTCCTCCGGCTGGCTGCACCAGGCCCCGGTCCGCAAGACGCACCCCGAGATCGGCCGCTTCCAGGCGAGGCGCTGCGAGCTGGCCGCCCGTTTCCCGGGCGAGTACCTGCTTCTGGCGGCCGGAAGCGAGCATGTGCGGGCAAACGACACGCAATTTCGCTTCCGTCCCGATAGCGATTTCGCGTACCTCACGGGGGGCGGCGAGGCCGACGAATTGCTCGTTCTGGAGCCCGATGGAAGCAGTCACCGCTCGCGGCTTTTTACCGCGGCGCACAATCGCGGCACGGCGGCGTTTTTCACCGATCGCGTACACGGCGAGCTCTGGGTGGGTCGTCATCGCGGTCTTGAGGAGAGCCAGGCTTACTACGCCGTCGATTCCGTCGCCGATCTTTCCGAAAAAGCCGCATATATTCAGGATATTCACGCATCCGGTAAGCGCGTGCGCGTACTCGGTGAAGATGAAGAACTCGGGCAGGTGCTCGGCGATATGCGACTCATCAAAGACGAGTACGAGATCGCCGAATTGCGAAAAGCCGTCGAAATTACCAAGCGTGGTTTCGAGGATGCAATTCGCGTCATGCGCGCCGGGCGCGGCGAGCGCGCGATCGAAGCCGCATTTTGGGCGCGCGCGCGCATCGAAGCGAACGATGTCGGCTATCTCACGATCGCCGCGGCCGGGCATCATGCCTGCACGCTCCATTGGAATCGGAACACCGGAATGCTCGAATCGGGCGCGTTGTTGTTGCTCGACGCCGGTGTCGAGTGTGACTCGCTCTATACCGCCGATGTAACGCGCACCTTGCCCGTCGGCGGTCGCTTCAGCCAGCAACAGCGGGCCGTCTACGAATTGGTGTGGGAAGCACAGCGCGCCGCGATGGCGGCCGTCGTTCCCGGCAACGAGTTCCGCGAACCGCATCGTCGAGCGATGCGCGTCCTCGCCGAGGGGCTGATCGATCTCGGTATTCTCACCTGTTCGCTCGATGAAGCGCTCGATCCGGAGAAGCAACTCTATCGCCGCTACTCGCTCCACGGCGTGAGTCATATGTTGGGTATCGACGTTCACGACTGCGCGCGTGCCCGCATGGAGAACTATCGCTACGGAACGCTCCGCGAAGGCATGGTGCTCACCGTAGAACCCGGTCTCTATTTTCAGCCCGACGACGCGACGGTTCCCGAAGAGTATCGGGGAATCGGCGTGCGGATCGAAGACGATCTCGTTGTTACCGCATCCGGCAGTGAAAATCTCTCGGAGATTTTGCCCTCGCGCATCGACGACGTAGAACGCTGGATCGCAACGCTCCACGCGTGAGCGAGGCGTTGCCGACATAAGGCGAACGCATCGTCGCGATCGAACCGTTGGGAACGCCGAGCGTTCCTGACGGGGGCGGCGGCCTTGGTGTTGTCGCGAAACTTTTTGAAGGTTCCTGGGTAGAGAGCGGCGAGACCCTCGCTGCAAGGGAGAATTTTGTGTTATCCGTCGAGCATATTCAGAAGAGCTTTGGTAGCGTGCAAGCGTTGCGCGATGTTTCGTTTTCCGTCGACGCCGGCTCGGTCTTCGGCTTGCTTGGGCCCAACGGCTCGGGCAAGACGACGACCATGCGGACGATTCTCAATATCCTCAGCCCCGATGGTGGGCAGGTACGTTGGAACGGAAAGGCGATCGATCGAACGGTACGTCGACGCTTTGGCTACCTTCCCGAAGAGCGCGGACTCTACGGAAAGATGGCGGTGCGCGAACAGATCGTCTATTTCGGTCGCTTGCACGGCCTGCACGAACCCGAGGCCGCGAAACGCGCCGATGCGTGGATCGAACGGCTTGAGATCGGCGCCTATTCTTTGCGCCCCGCAGCCGAACTCTCGAAAGGGAATCAGCAAAAGGTGCAGATTGCCTGTGCCGCGCTCCACGATCCCGAACTGTTGATTCTCGACGAACCGTTTTCGGGGCTCGATCCCGTCAACGCCGATATCTTGCTCGCGGTCTTACTCGATCTCAAAGCGAAGGGTACGACGCTCGTACTCTCAAGCCATCAGATGTGGCAGCTCGAACAGCTCTGTACGTCATACTGCGTCATTAATTCCGGCGAGACGCGCGCCTCGGGAACGCTTGCGGAGTTGCGCTCCGCATGGCCGACGCGCACCGTTCGCGTTGCACCCGACAGCCCCGTGCTGCGCGGCGCCGCAGAAAAACTCGGCGCGACGATCGCCGGCAGCGAGAACGGCGACCTCGATCTCAACGTTCCGGCGACGAGTGACTTCGCTGCGATGCTGCGCAGTTTCGCCGCGGCGGATTCGATCGTCAAATTCGAAGTCGTCGAACCTTCGTTGCACGATATCTACCTACGCGCGATTGGAGCTGCAGCATGAACGATTTTATAACCGTCTACTCCGGCGATCTCATGCGCCGTATAAAATCGCGTCCGTTCTTAATCGGTTTGATCCTAGGAACGCTTGCCATCGTCGGCCTGTTCAAACTGCCGACGATCCTCGCTCCGACGCTCGTCAAGCAGGGAACCAGGATCGTTATCGTTGCCGATGCACCGCTCGCCGCGCAGGCGCGCCCGCTGCTTGCCAAGACGCTCGCCGTCAAAGGCGTCGTTCCCGCTGGAACAACGGTCGACCGAGCGCTCTTAAAGCGCTTCGATGCCGACAGTGCGATCTCGATCTCTGAGGTCAAGAGCGGTATTCAGGTGACGATCTTCGCGAAGAATCCCACCAGCGTGCCGACCGGGCGCGTTCGCGCCGCATTGCTTCCGATGCAAGTGCAGCATTCGACCCATCTTTCGAACGCGCAGATCGCCGCGGCGCTCGGTGCGCACGTCGAGGTGCGCTCGCTGAGTTCGAAATTCCACTCGGTGCATCAGGCGGAAGCGGCGCAAGGGCTTGCCATGACGCTCGTCGTCTTTCTCTACATGTTGGTGATCATAAATAGCAATTTCGTGATGTCGGCGGTCGCCGAAGAGAAGACGAGTCGTATCGCCGAGTTGTTGATCGCCAGCGTCGATCCCATGGTGCTGCTCGCGGCAAAGGTGCTTGTCGGCGCGACCTTGAGCGTGCTGCAACTCGTGGTTTGGATCGCGATCGGCATCGCCATGGGGTCGGGAGGCGGTTCAGCCGGCGCCGGAGCGGTCGCAAGCACCGCAGCGAATCCGTTCTCGCTCGCGGGATTGCTCGGGAATACGCTCTCGCCGGAGGTCATCGCTGCATTCGGCGTCTTCTTTATCCTCGGCTTCCTCCAGATCTCGACGGTCTTTGCCGGTGTCGCCTCGCTGATCAATCGCACCGAGGATCTCGGCAGCCTCTCAGGGCCGTTGTTCATTCCGACGATCGCGGGATACTTCATCGGCATTCTGGCGATCAATGCGCCGTCGCTTCCGGTTGTCACCGTTGCCAGCTTCGTTCCATTGCTCTCGCCGTTCGTGATGTTCGCGCGTATGGCGGTCTCGCACGTTCCGCTCTGGCAGATCGGCAGCTCGATTGCGCTGAACGTGCTCGCGCTCTGGGGCTTCACGTGGTTTGCCGGAAAGCTCTATCGCGTCGGGATGATGCTCTACGGTCGTCCGCCGAAGATCGCGCAGGTTTGGGAGATCCTGCGGTCGCCGTCATAGCTTCCGCACGGAGGCGCGGCATGGTTCGGGGCGAGATTTCCCTCGCGGGCGAAAACCCGCTATAGTAGGGAGCGCTATGCCCCGTACCGTCGAGCCGCTCCAGATCGGCCCCCATGCCATCTGGCCGCCCATCGTTCTCGCGCCCATGTCCGGGGTGACGAATAAAACGATGCGTGCGCTCTACAAACCCTTTGGCCTGGGGCTCACCGTTACCGAATTCGTCTCCTCGAATGCGTTGAAGTTCGGGAGCAAACGCACGATGGAGATGATCGACCAAGCCGGCATCGAGAGGCCGGTCTCGACGCAACTCTGGGGCGACGATCCGGCGACGATGGCCGCCGCAGCGCGCGTGGTGGTGGAATGCGGTGCCGATATTGTCGATATTAATTTCGGTTGTCCCGCTCCGAAAGTAACGAAAACCAACGGC
>JAJXVC010000154.1 GCA_021782295.1 bacterium
GAACATGAAGATACAGATCGGCGTCATGGGCTCCGCCGGCGGTATTTTAACCGCCGAACAACTCGACCGCGCGCGCCGGCTCGGGCGGCGCATCGCGCAGCGCGGCTGCACCATCGTCACCGGCGCATGCCCGGGGCTGCCGCACGCAGCGACGCTCGGCGCGAACGAAGAGGGAGGAGCGAGCCTCGGCGTCTCGCCCGCGCTCTCGCGCGAAGAGCACGTCAACGTCTACGGTTCGCCGCTGCAACCCTATACGACGATCGTCTTTACCGGCTCGGGATTGATGGGGCGCGAGACGCACAACATTCACAGCTCCGATTTCGTGCTCTTCGTCGGCGGGCGCAGCGGAACGCTCGGCGAGTTTTGCATCGCCTACGACGAAGGCAAACTCATCGGCATTCTCACCGATTCCGGCGGCATCTCCAACGACTTGCCGAAGATCGCCGCGCTGGTGAAAAAAGAGACGGGTTCGACGATTCTCACCAACGACGACCCGGAGAAACTCGTCGACGCCTGCCTCGATTATTATCGCAAAGAATCGTTGCCGAGTTCGGTCGCGTTCAATCGCACCGGGACGTTTTTACCGCCGCATCATGTGTTGGAGGAATCGCGTGGCTGAGATCACTTTCGTCGGCGCCGCGGGAACGGTGACCGGCAGCAAACACCTCGTCACGGTCGGCGGGAAGCGCTTTTTCGTCGACTGCGGGCTCTTTCAGGGAACCGCCGACGTGCGCGCGCTCAACGATGCGAAACTGCCGGTCGATGCTGAAGAGATCGACGCGGTTGTGATCACGCACGGTCACCTCGATCACACCGGCTATCTGCCGAAACTCGTCAAAGACGGCTTCGACGGGCAGATCTATTGCACGCCGGCAACTGCGGCGATCGCGGAGATCGTGCTCGAAGATGCGGCGCATCTCCAACAAGAGCTCGCCGAACGCGGGCACGGACACGAACGCCCGCACGCACCGCCACCCTTCTACGACGATCGTGACGTCGCGCGCACGCTGCGAAAAATCGAAACGGTGGAGTACGAGCGCGCGTTCTCCGTTGCTGGAATCTGTAGCGCACGCTACAGCAACGCCGGGCACATTTTAGGCTCGGCGTTCGTGCATCTCACGATCGAGGGAAAGCAAGTCGTCTTCTCCGGCGATCTCGGGCGTTACAATCGTCCGTTGCTCGCCGACCCCTCGCCGATCGGCGAGGCGGATGTTATCTGCTGTGAATCGACCTACGGCGATCGCGATCACCCCGCGGAGAGCATCAGCGCGCTCGGCGATGCGTTACGCGCGGGAATCGCGCGCGGCGGCGCGATCGTTATTCCCGCATTCGCCGTCGAACGCACGCAAGATATTCTCTACGCGATCGCGCAGTTGCAGCGGCAAGATCCCGCAATCGCCAACCTCGCGATCCATCTCGATAGCCCGATGGCCGAAAAAGTCGATGCGATCTTCGAACGCTTCGGCGGCGAACATCGCGAGGTCGCCGGCGACAGCCCGAGCACCCCGTTCGGCATTCACCACTTCACCGAACATCGCACCACCGAGGAATCGAAAGCGCTCAATGCGATGCCGGGGAATTACGTCGTGATCTCGGCGAGCGGCATGGCCAGCGGCGGGCGGATTCTGCATCACCTGCATAACCATCTCGCCGATCCGCGCGCGACGATCGTGCTCTGCGGCTATCAGAGTGTCGGAACGCTCGGGAATTTGCTCGAACACGGAGCGAAGACCGTGCGCATCTACGGTGATGCGCTTCCGGTGCGCGCGACGATCGTCGCGCTCAAGGGGTTTAGCGCGCATGCCGACCGCACCGGGTTGATGCGTTGGCTGCACACCTGCACCGGCAGTCCGCAGTTTTACGCCGTGCACGGCGAAGCGGCATCGGCGGCCGCGCTCGCTGCCGAGGTGCGCCAAGAGCTCAAGTGGAGCGCGCAGGTCGCCACGCGCGGCACGACGGTTACGCTGTAAGCCCTGTCACCCCGAGTAGGGCGCGTTAGCGCCCGTATCGGGGGGCGAACGCCGCGAGCAATCCGAGCAGCACGATCGCGATCAGTGCCGGCGCGTCGCCGAGATCGTCGTACAGCGTTGTGTGCGCGCGTGGCAGCGAAAAGAGCGCCTGCGCCGATGCGCGCACGGGCAACCTCCCCGCCCAGCGTCCCTCGCTGTCGATCACTCCCGAAGGGCCGACCGTGCCCGCTAAAACCATCGGCGTCCCGGTCTCAATTGCGACGAGTCGCGCGGTTTGCTCGAGCTCCCATGGGCCGGGCGCGCGCGCAAACCACGCGTCGTTCGTCGCGGCAACGAGCACGTTCGCACCGACGCGCACCTCATCGCGCGCGAGCGCAGGGAACGCCGACTCGTAGCAAATGAGCGGACCGACGACGCGACGACCGACCACAAAGGTCACCGGGCCGACGCCCGGTGCGAGATTTGGTAACGCGCTCACCAACGCAACGGGAATGATGAGATGCGCGAGCGCCGGCAACGGAAGATATTCGCCGAACGGGATGAGGCGGCGCTTTGCGTAGTAGCCTCCCACACTGCCGTCACGCTTGAAAAACATCACGGCATCGTGTATGCCGGTTGCATCGGTGACACTTCCCCCCGCGAACAGGGGAACGCGACGCGCGCGGACGGCAGAACGAATCGCTTTCAACGTGGGCCCCGGCGAAAGATCGAGGTTGGATTCAGGCCACACCGCAAGGCCTTGCCCGAGTTGCAGATTCCGGAACGCCGAGAGATAGGTTCGGAGACTCCCCGCGCTGACTTGCCCGAACTGAAAGACGGCAACAGCAGATCCGTGGTTCGTTCTCCGCGTCGGTAGCGACGACGCGTTGAACGCCAGCGCGCAAACGACAATAATGGCGGTGCAGAGCCCCCACCCGATCGCGCGCCAGCGCAGCGCGCGTCGCGAAGACTCGAAGAGCGCGGCGGCGGCCAGCACGCCGATGAAGGTGAGCGATTCCGTTCCCCCCACGCGAGCCAAAAATACAAACGGCGTATCGATGAGCGCGTGCCCCATCTGCACGTACGGCACACCGAGCGGCGATGTCGAGCGCCAATATTCGCAGAGTGTCCACAAGCTCGCAATCGCGACGCACCATCGCAACGAAGAGCGTTTCGAGAACAACGATGCCGCGTATCCCAACGCTGCATATGGGATGCATTCGAAGAGCAACGCAATTGCCGATGTATAATAGGCACCTGCACCTTGATGCGCGACCGCGCCAAGGTAGACCCATCGCAATCCGACGAGCAATTGTGCAGCCGTAAACGCAACGGTAAGCCACACGCAAGTCGCGCGACGCTCGTATCGGTAGGCGTAAAAAAGCGGGAACAACGCGAGCGGAGCGAGCGCGGCAAACGGCGCCACCCACTGCGCACCGAGCAACTCGCCACACAAGGCGCCGCATACTATCGTAACGGCCACCAGTGCGATCATCGCAAGCGTCTTTTGGCAGGGCAGGCATCGCACCCTGCCCACACGAACGGCGACCGCTACTACCCATGACGTTCGATGGTCGAGTCGCGCGCATTTCGCGCCTTGCAGTGCTCATCGCATTCCCGCCGATCTTTGCGTTCGCATACGATCGCTACTGCGCGAATACGTTCTATAGCATCGCGCTTGCGTACGTGCCGGTCATTTTCGGCGGGATCGGGCTCGTCTCTCGACCCGTTCTCGATGCGGCAGCGGGGCGCACGTCGACTCGTGATGAGTTTTCGGGGAAAGGCCTGCTCCTCGGGTCATTCGGCGCATTTTTCTTGCTCCTCATCTTTGCGCCGCAACACATCGACCGAACGGCGCTCGTTGCGCTCTTTCTTTCGAGCGTCGCGTTCTATTACGCGGTGGGGAAGGCCGGCTGCCTCGCTCTTGGTTGTTGTCGCGCCGTCGTACCAAGGCGCGTTCCGTTACCCGCAATCGAGGCGCTCTGGAGTTTCGCACTCGCTCTCGTCGCGCTTGCTACGCTCAGCGAACCAACCACGTTGCGGTTATTGACGTTCGCGGCGCTCGTCGCTGCTTTTCTCGCGCTTCGTCTGTTTTCGCGCTGCGCTCGAGGAACGCGCATGCGCAGCGCACTTGCAAAGCCTGATTCAATCGCTCTGGGCGCGTTGGTCTTTGTTTTTATAGCGATGGCGACGCTTGGTTAGGCAGGATGCCTGATTCGTTAGCGTCAAGCGCATTTGCATGAGTTCAAACAGACTGGCACGAGTAGCGAAGGTTCTCGCGCGTTCACTCGTTGCGATCGCCGGATCGACGACCATGGCCTGCAATGGCACAACCGTTGGTTCAACGGCGATTCCAGGTGCGAGCCCAACGCCAAGCCCGAACTCATTCGTTCTGGCGAACAACACCTCGACGACACCAGAATCCTTCACGCTGAAAGGTAGCGGGACCGTCCTGAATTTTTACGGTACGGTAACGGTTTCAGGCTCCACCGCCACGACCGTTGACTATAGCGAAACGGCGGGCTTCGGTACGAATGCCTGCCCTATAGCCGGCAAGACCGTCATCGAGACGATATATTTAGCATTCGATAAGAGCTTTTCGTTCGCACCGAATGGTTCGTTTGGAGCGAACACCGGCCTCCTCGACACTCAATTTTCGACGACCGCCACCGGCCCGTTCACCGGTGCAATCTATCAATACCTCAATTGCGGCACGGCCTTCTCACCGGCACAGAGCGTCGTGAGCAACAGCGCAACGTCGTATGAATACCCGGGCGGCGGCAACACGAGCATTCCGGCGGGAACCTACATCATCGAGATTTGGCATTAATCGCCGCCCTGTCACCCCGAGTAGATGGCGAAGCCATCGTATCGAGGGGACCCCGAGTAGATGGGATGAGAAGGCCGGTCGCCGAAGCGGTTTTCGAAAGAACACCCGCGTTGCGCACTCAGAGGTGCAAGGGAGACCGACCTTCATGGGCAAGCATAGCAAGAACGCAGCCAAAC
>JAJXVC010000155.1 GCA_021782295.1 bacterium
GCTTGCATATGGGCTGCATCGGGGGGATTGGTTGCGCGCCGTGCTCGTCGGTATCGCGCTGGCGATGGCGATTCTGCCCGAAGAGTTGCCGGTCGTGCTCTCGGTCTTTCTCGGACTCGGTGCCTGGAGAATCGCACAAAAAAATGTGCTGACGCGCCGTCTTCCGGCGATTGAAATGTTGGGTTCGGCGACGCTGCTCTGCGTCGATAAAACCGGCACGATCACCGAGAACCGGATGTCGGTCGTCACGCTCGCCGCCGCCGACGGCGCGCTCTGCCGCTGTGACGGTGCGAGTGCGATTCCCGCGCCCTATCACGATATTCTCGAATACGGAGCGCTCGCGAGCCATCGCGACCCCTTCGACCCGACCGAACGCGCGATTGCCGACGCATTGGAGCATCGACTCGCGGGAAGCGATCGCCGCCATCGCGATTGGGCGCTCGCGGGTGAGTATCCGCTCTCGCGTTCGATGCTCGCGATGTCGCGCGTGTGGGCTCGCCCCGACGCGCGCAGTTGGGTCGTTGCGGCGAAGGGTGCGCCCGAAGCGATCGCCGATCTCTGCCATCTCGATCGCGAGCGAAGCCGCGCGCTCGAAGAGCGGGTCTCGGAGATCGCCTCGACGGGGCTGCGCGTCTTGGGCGTTGCACGCGCGATCTATAACGGCGAGCATCTGCCCGAGGGGCAACATGATTTTGCGTTCGAATTCGTCGGCTTGATCGGGCTCTCCGATCCGGTGCGCCCGCGCGTGCCGGCGGCGATCGCCGAGGCTTATAGCGCCGGCATTCGCGTCGTCATTATCACCGGCGATTATCCGGCGACGGCGGTGAGCGTTGCGAAGAGTATCGGCTTAGAGCGCCCGGAGCGCTATCTGACCGGCGTGCAGATCGAAGCGATGGATGATGGCGCGCTCTCCGCAGCGGTCGCCGAGACGAATATTTTTTCTCGCGTCGTTCCCGAGCAGAAGCTCCGTTTGGTAGAAGCCTTCAAACGCAACGGGGAGATCGTCGCGATGACCGGAGACGGCGTCAACGATGCGCCGGCGCTGAAAGCCGCGCACGTCGGCATCGCCATGGGCGCACGCGGCACCGATGTCGCGCGCGAATCGGCGGCACTGGTGCTGCTCGACGACGATTTCAGTTCGATTATCGAAGCCGTTCGGCTCGGTCGGCGCATCTTCGACAACCTGCGCAAAGCGATTGCGTTCGTGATCTCCGCGCACGTTCCGATCATCGGAATGAGCCTGATTCCGGTACTCTTCGGAATGCCGCTGCTGCTCTTGCCGGTGCATATTCTGTTTTTGCAACTCATCATCGATCCGGCTTGCTCGATTGCCTTCGAGGCGGAGCCCGCCGAAGAGCAGATCATGCAGCGGCCGCCGCGTCCGGTCGGCGCCTCGCTCTTCGACCGCGACCTCCTCATCACCGCAGGCATGCAAGGAGCGATTGCGCTCGCTGCGACGCTCGCGGTCTTCGTAGCCGCGCTGGCTTTCGGTCGCGACGAACGCGTCGCGCGGGCGCTGGCCTTTACGACGATGGTGTTGGTGAGCGTCGCGCTGCTGTTCATCAATCGGTCGACCGGCGGAAGCGTCGCGCGCTCGGTGCGCGTTCGCAATCCCGCGGTAACGATCATCGCCGTCGGGGCGCTACTCTTTCTCGTCGCGGCGTTGATGTTTGCGCCGCTCCGGTCGCTCTTTTCGTTCGCGGCGCTGCGCCCGCAAGATCTCGTCATGCCGACGACGGCATGGCTCGCATCGATCCTCGGGTTGCTGCTGTTGCGCTTCGTCGCGGCGGCGCGCCTGCGTGCTCGCGCGCCCGCGCGTTAGTGCGCGAGCGGCCGGTGTCCGTGCGAACGCGGCTGGACGCCGACGTTATCGCGTCCGCCGACCGACTGCTGTGGCTTCCCGGTGTGCGGCCCGCGATGGAGGAAATAGAGGCGTGCGGCGTCGATGCAGTAGCCTGCTTCGGAGACGATTACCGGATCGATGCTCAGCGAGCCGAGCGCTAATTCGGTGTAAATAACACTCAGGCGAGCGAGAAGATGCTCGACGCCATGGCGGAGGCGTTCGTTACCGACGAGCAGGCCGCGCGCGACTAACTCATCGACCAGCGTCGTCGCCTCGAACTTCGAGAGCGGCATCAGCCGTCGGGCCTCCCCCTCGCCGATCGTGACGATCATCGATGGGCCGGCGAGCGCTGCGGGATCGATGGCGACGCGAATCTTCGTTCGATGGCGTTTCCCCAGGTGCTCGTGCGTCCCGCCGGTGGGGTGGACGCGTAGGCCGAATCGTTCCAGGTCGCTGAGGGCTTCGGATCCGATATGCACGTTCATACAAAAATCCTAGCGAAAGCCGAAGAAGAGGCTATGAATCCCGGGGGCAGGAGCCTTCTCGTCGCGGCTAGGCTTCCGCCAGTTCGACGAAGCGGCAGAGCAGATTGACCATCGCCATCTGTTCGACGGTCGAACAGCGAAGTTCGAGCAGACGCGGGCTCGCCACGAGGACGCTCATGCACTGGGCGCGCGAGATCGCGACGTTGAAGCGATTCTTCTCGAAAAGAAAGTCGATGCCGCGCGGTGCGTCGTCGATGCTTGAGGTCGCCATCGTGTAAAAGACGATCGGGGCCTCTTGTCCCTGGAACTTATCGACGGTCCCGACGCGAATCTCCGCGAGACGGGCCTCCGCAAGCAATTCGTCGAGCAGCAAACGCTGCGCGTTATACGGCGTGACGACGAGGATATCGTTCTTGCCGATCGCGCGCTCCGGGGCGTTGCCGACGCGAACGCGACCTTTGAGCAGACGTTTGATCTCGGCGAGAATTGCCTCCGCCTCCTCGATGGATTCGCGCGCGTTTCCGTCGTGCGCGAACGGCAGATAGCGCAGCCCCGCTCCACGCAGCCCCGCGCTCTCCACCCGCGAGCCTGCGGTCGTCGCTGCGGCCTGCAATCGGCCGGCATAGACGTGGGCCGAAATAAACGAACAGATCTCCGGGTGCATGCGATAGGAGGTGTCGAGAAAGATGCCGCGATCCGGCGGCACGGTCGCCTCGTCGCCGAGCAGATATGCAAGGACGGAGCGTCCGAGCCCGGCGGGATGGATTCCCTGCGAGACTTGCGCGAGTTGCAGCGGATCCCCGAACAAAACCAGGTTCTTCGCCGCGGGCGCGACGGCGACCGCATTTGCCAGCGCGATCTGCCCCGCCTCATCGACGAACAGATAATCGAGCTCGACGCCGAAATCCTCGCGCGAGAAAAGCCACGAGGTGCCCGCCGCGAGTTCGCAGGCTCCTTCGACGAAGGCGTTGTTTTTCGTGGTCGTCGTCACGAACGGATCGGAGAGCTTCGATTGAAAGGGCTCCTCGGCGCCGACTTTGTAGAGCCCGCGAAAACGAACGCCGCGCTTCTTTGCCTCCGCCTCCACTTTGTGGAGCAGATGTTGAATCGCTTTGTGTGTCGTCGACATGACGCCGATCCGTTTTCCTTCGGCGAGCAGCGTCACGATCGTCGTCGATGCGACCGTCGACTTCCCGCTTCCCGGCGGACCTTGAACGAACAGATAGCTTTCGTCGAGCGCGCGGAGTATCGGAACGATATGCTCTGCATCGGGAATCTCCGGCTGGATCGTTCCGCCCTTGGCGATTCCGCGAATGCGTGGGCGTCGTAAAAGAAGATCGATCGCCGAGCGCGCCTGCGAAGCGCGAATCCCTTGCCGCAGCGACTCGGCGACGCGAACCAACGATGCGCGTTGCGAGCGCGTTTCGATCGGCGGCGCGGGAATCATCGCGGTCAGCGCTCGTGCCGCTTCGAGATCACCGCTGCGACGAATTTGAATGCGCCGTTCGCTTTCATCGAGTGCGATGATCTGTCCGGCCGCTTTCATGGTGACGGGGTCGAGCATGCGATCCGCCGCGCTATACTCTTGCTCCGGAAAGCGATAACTGTAGGTGCGATTGCGCTCGCGCCCTTGCAAGGCCGGCTCTTTCGTGTCGAGTAGTTGGAGGCCGCCGAGGCATTCCGGGTGTTCGATCTGTTCGGCCGCCGTCATCTCGGCGATATCGAAGAGTTTCCACCATGTCGGTTTATCTTCGCGACGATGGTACGAAAGCAACTGTGCGACGATCCAGCGCAGGCGGTCGCTCTCCTCGACGGCATCGAGTTCCTCCGCGCTTCCGATCGTCGGCGCGTCGGCGAGCAACGCCTGCTGCAGTTCGTTGAACTCGGCGAGTGCCGCTGCGCGCTCCTCTTCAAGGGTGACCGGCTCGCGTTGCGGACGCCACGGAATCTCGCCGCCGAAGCTGCGCTGCGCTTCGTCGCGCAGCGCGAGGAGCCACTCGCGGAGCTCGAAGGTCGAGCGGCAGTCTTCTTCGTTGTAGCGCTCGATCGTTTCGAGAATGGCGCGGTTCTTTTGGTCGGCGAGCCATTGCTCGAACATGACGACGGAGTCGTCGCCGCGGCGAAGCTCCGCGCTACGTTCGAAACCGTAGTAGAGTTCGAGCTTCTTAATCGAATAACTGGGCTGTCCGACGCAGACCGCTTGGCGCGCGACCGTATAGAGATCGACGAGCGCCTCCGAGCGGAGCAACTCGTCGACCTCCGCTTCGCGTGTCGCATGTCGAATGCTCAGTTTGCGAAATGCGTTTTTTTCATAGGGTGCGTAGTGGTAGATATGGAGCTCGGGGTACGTGCGGCGCCGCTCCATCATGAAGTCGATGCATTCTTCGAACGCGCGGCGCTCCGCTTGGGGATCGGTGCCCCAGAACGGGACGAAGTGTCGTTCGTTGGAGAGGTAGAGACCGAAGAGATACTCGAGCCCGCGCCCCGGAGCGTAGAGCGGGTCGCCCTCCATATCGAAGAAGATATCACCGAGGTTCGGTTTCGGAAGCAGGCCGAGTCCACGCAACTGCTCGGGGGGAAGGAGTTCGTAGCGCGGCCGGCCGCTCTCGCGT
>JAJXVC010000156.1 GCA_021782295.1 bacterium
GCGCGCGACGCTTCAAGGCGCAGCGCCACATCGAGATATTGCGATGGAACGGTAAAGAAGTATTGCGTCATTTCAGCTTGCGTGTCGGCATCGAAATCGCCGCCGGTGAGGCCGATGATTTCCGTCAGTTGATTGGCCGAAATCGTTTTGCTGCCGCGGAACATCATGTGTTCGGTCGCGTGAGCGAGGCCGTCGAGCGGCTCTTCATTCGAACCGACGCGGTAGTTCATCATCGTCGTCACGACGGGTGCGAGCGTATCGCGCACGACCACGACTTGAAGACCGTTGGAGAGTGTAGTACGCGTGACGTTCGAATCGGCGCGCGCTTGACCCACGAGGGCGAACCCCAGGGCGAGCGCCGCCGCGAACGCGACGAGCGGGCGAGTGAATCGCACGATAGGAGGACTCCTTCAGTTTTAGAGGGCGATGTGTACTTTACTTGTTCGTTACGAAGAAAGTTGCAGATCGCGGAGATTTTGTTCGGCGAGCAGTGCCGAACGAAGGCCGGCACTCGTGGGATCCCGGAGTTCGGGATCGCGTTCGAAAATCTCCCGCGCCGCAGCGGCGGCGGCGAGGAAGAGCGGACGGTCGACGATCGGATCGCCGTAGCGCATGCCGCTGCGACCCGACTGGAGCAGCCCCCCGAGTTGGCCGCCGCCGCGCAGTTCGAGATCCCGTTCGGCGATTGCAAAGCCGTCGGTGCTCTCGAGGAGGAAATCGAGGCGCGCGCTCTGCGGAGCCTCGTCGGGATGGACGAGCAGGCAATAGGAGGCGGCGCCTCCGCGGCCGACACGCCCGCGCAACTGATGGAGTTGCGCGAGCCCGTAACGGTGCGCGTCGAGGACGAGCATGACCACGGCATTGGGGACGTCGACGCCGACCTCGACGACGGTCGTCGCGACCAACACATCGATCTCGCCTGCCGAAAAACGCCGCATCGTCCGATCCTTGAGCTCCGCACTCATACGTCCGTGCAGCAACCCGACGCGCAGCCCCGCCAACGGCCCCGCTGCAACGCGCGCAGCCTCTTCGACCGCACCGATCAACCCCGTATCGTCATCCTCATCACGCTCGATCGCCGGGCAGACCACGTACGCCTGTCGTCCCTCTTTTTCGACGCGCTCGCGAATAAATCGATAGGCGCGGTCGAGTCGACTCATGCGTAAAACGAAGGTCTCGATCGGCGTGCGCCCCGGAGGCAATTCGTCGATCGAGGAGATATCGAGCCCCGCGAGCAGCGTTTGCGCGAGCGTGCGCGGGATCGGCGTCGCCGTTAAGTGGAGGGTATGCGGCGTACCGCCCTTCGCGCGCAGGCGCGCGCGTTGCTCGACGCCGAAGCGATGTTGTTCGTCGATCACCACCAAGCCGAGGCGCATGAACTCCGTGCTCTCCGTAAGCAGCGCATGCGTGCCGACCGCAACTGCCGCTTCGCCGCCCGCGAGCCGACGCAATGCCTCTCGGCGCTCCGATGTGCGCTGGCTGCCGAGAATCGGCTCGACGGCAATACCGAACGGCATGAGCAACGGGCCGAGTTTCTGCGCGTGTTGCAGCGCCAGCAACTCCGTCGGTGCCATCAGCGCCGACTGCACGTGATTGCGCGCCGCCACGAACATCGCTGCCGCCGCGACGAGCGTTTTGCCGCTTCCGACATCGCCTTGCACCAAACGATTCATCGGCATCGCACCCGCCAGATCGCGCGCGATCTCGCCGATAACGCGACGCTGCGCTCCGGTCAGAGGAAAGGGCAAATTCGCCTCGAGCCGTTCGACGCACTCCTGCGCATCCGACATCGCCTCGGCACCGTGCTCGAGCGCGCGCAGCGCGCGCCGACGCAGCGAGGCGAAGGAATGAACGAGAAACTCCCCATACGCGAAGCGCTCGCGCGCACGTTCTGCCTGCTCCAGGCTCTCGGGCGCGTGAATGCTGCGATAGGCAATCTCCAGCGCATCGTAACCGGTTGCCTTCAACGCTGCGGGAGGAATGGGATCGGGCGGTGCTTCCTCAAGGAGGCGAGGAAAGTTCCGCGCGATCGCTGCGGCGATCGTTTTGCTGTTGAGTTCGCGGACGGCATGATAGATCGGCACGAGCGCGCCGCGATAGCGTTCGTCGGGGCCGAGCATACGATAGGTGCCGACGCTGATAACCGGGCCGCTGAGCGAGCGTTCGACGCGCCCGCG
Source organism: bacterium (assembly GCA_021782295.1). The sequence goes on from JAJXVC010000156.1 coordinate 2,178, forward strand.
GACGAAGAGGCGCATTCCGACCTTGAAACGCCCGATTGCGTAGCGATTGCGGCCGATCCATTTCGCGCAAAAAACACCGCTCTCATCGCGGAGGTCGACCTCCACGATCTCGATCGTACGCGCCCGCCGCTCGCGTACCGCGATCACCGTGCCGACGGCATTCTCTTCACCGCCGCGTGCGCCGAGTGCAACGGCGGGGGTCGCCTCGCGAAGATCGTCGTATCGAAAGGGAAAATGCTCGAGCAGATCGCGCGGCGTCTCGATCTCCAATGCCGCAAACGCAAGCGCGCGCTTCGGCCCGATACCGGCGAGATCGCGCAGCGTCACTGCTTCGCGCGTTGTAATAAATGCCTCCCCACTGCATCGGGATCGATTCCACGCGCTTCGAGTAAGACGAGCAAATGGAAGATCAGATCGGCGGACTCCCAGATCAGTTCGTTGTCGTCGGTGTTCTTGGCCGCGATCACCACCTCGGTCGCTTCTTCGCCGATTTTCTTGCCGATGCGATCGACGCCCTCACGCAACAGCCGCGCAACGTACGAATGCTCCGGATCGGCGGTGCGCCGCTGCGCGATCGTCGCCCGTAGATGCTCGACGGCACGGCGAAGGTCGCCGGCCGGGGCATCCGGCGCAAGCAACGGCTGATGGAAGCAACTCGCGGCGCCGGTGTGGCACGCCGGCCCTTGCGGGAGAACGTAGTAGCAGAGCGCATCGCGATCGCAGTCGGTCGTAACCGCGACGACGTGCTGCCGATTCCCCGATTGCTCGCCTTTGCGCCAGAGCGAAGCGCGAGAGCGACTGTAGAGCACGGTGCTTCGCGTCGCGAGCGTTTCGTCGAGCGCGATCCGGTTCGCCCATGCGAGGGTCAACAACTCGCCGCTGCGCGCGTCGCAGATGACCACGGGCATCAACCCGCGTTCGTCCCAGTTTAATCCGTCGGTCGCCACGGTCGCAGCATTATGCCTCGCTCGCGGAGTTCTTGCTTGAGGCGCGGAATGGCGAGCGTTCCGTCGTGAAAGATCGAGGCCCCCAACGCCGCGTCGGCGGCACCGGCATCGAAGAGCGCCGCAAAATCCTCGACGCGCCCCGCGCCTCCGGAAGCGATGACCGGAATATTCACCGCGCCGCGGATCGCCGCCGTCAGTTCGATATCGAAACCGGCACGCGTTCCATCGCGATCCATGCTGGTCACCAGAAGCTCGCCTGCGCCCCGCGCCTGTGCCTCGCGGGCCCATTCGACCGCTTCGCGCTCGCTGCGCGTGTGCCCACCGTCGATGTAGACGGCGAAGCGACCCGAGGGATCGCGGCGCACGTCGATGGCGACGACGAGCGATTGGCTGCCGAAATTCGCGGCGATCGCCTCGATGAGCGCGGGCGTGTGAACCGCCGCTGAGTTCAGCGAGACTTTATCGCAACCGGCGCGCAGGAGCAGGCGCGCGCTCTCGAGGCTCTCGATCCCGCCGCCGACGGCGAACGGGATCCGCAGTTCGGCGCCGATGCGACGCAGCATATCGAGCGATGCGCTTCGCCCTTCTTCCGTCGCCGCGATGTCGAGAAAAACGAGTTCGTCGGCGCCTTCACGTTCGTAGCGACGGGCGAGTTCGACGGGGTCGCCCGCATCGCGCAGCCCTTCGAAATGGATGCCTTTCACCACGCGGCCGTCGCGAATATCGAGGCACGGAATGATGCGCGGAAGCACGCTCATCGCGCGAAACTCGCCTGCAGTCCACGCAGCAGCGCGAGCAGCGCCGCGACCGTCGGTGTCGCCGTCGATACACGCGCGCCGAGTTCGACGGTCGCCCCGAGAATCGGCTCGATCTCCAGTGGACGTTCGGCCAGGACATCCTGCAGCATGGAGGTGCGAACGTCGCTCAGTCGCGCTGCATACGCCATGCGCTGTTCGATATCGACCTCGCCGATGACGCCGAGCGCGCGGCCGACCGCGAGCGTTTCCCCGATCGCCCGAGCGACGAGATCGCGCGTCGGTGCGTACGCGAGCATCGGCGCAATCGAGAGCCGCGTCAACGCACTGACCGCGTTGAGACCGACGTTGTTCGCCAGTTTCGCCCACAGCACGCCGCGAATATCGGCACTGCGCTCCGGCGCTAATCCGGCGCGCTCCATCGCTTGCACAAGCGGATCGATGAGCCGCTCGGCGGCTCCGCCCGGCGCGATCGGCGCGAGGACATAACGCACTCCACCGCTCTGCACGGCCGAACCGGGGCGATCGATATGCCCGGAGACGTGAACGACGCCGCCGATCGTGGATCGGTCATCGAAGAGCGAGCCGATCGCAGCCCCGGGATCGACGCTATCGAGCGGAGGTCGGCGCGCGAACCAAAACGGGATGCCGTTCTGCAACGTCACCACGCACGCAGCACTCCGTGCAAGATGCGCCAGCGCTCCGTGGAGCGCGGCGAGTTGATGCCCCTTGACGCAGAGCAACGCGAGGTCGAAGGTGGCGAGTTCGTCGAGATCGGCGATAACGCGGAGCGGCACCGTATAGGTGCCCAAGTCGCCGCGCACTTCAAGCCCGGATCGCGCGATCGCTTCGGCGTGCGGACCACGTGCCAACACGGCAACGTCGAGCCCGCAACGCGCGAGCGCGGAGGCGAGAAAGCCCCCGATACCGCCGGCTCCGATGACGACTATGCGCATCGCGAGCGAGATTTGGAGGCGACGGGCAGATTTGAACTGCCGA
>JAJXVC010000157.1 GCA_021782295.1 bacterium
GCGTCGGAATCTGGCAGTGGGCGAGCAACGAGAACGGGGCGCAGCCCGACGTCGTGATGGCCTGCGCGGGCGATGTACCGACGCTCGAAACGCTCGCCGCCCTCGATCTTCTGCGCACGCATCTCCCCGATCTGCGGGTTCGCGTCGTCAACGTCGTCGATCTCATGCGTTTGGAGGCGCACGAGAAACATCCGCACGGGCTCCCCGATGCGCAGTTCGATGCGCTCTTCACCGCCGATCGACCGGTGATTTTCGCCTTCCACGGCTATCCCGGGCTCATCCATCGCCTCACCTATCGTCGAACGAATCACGCGAACTTTCACGTGCACGGCTATCAGGAGCGCGGAACGACGACGACGCCGTTCGACATGACGGTCCTCAACGAAATCGATCGTTTCCATCTCGCAGAGGATGCGATCGCGCGCGTACCGCGGCTGCGCGAAGAGGCGGCACAGGTTCGACACTTTTTTCACGAGCGACTCCAAATGCACCGACGCTATATCGTCGAACACGGCGAAGATCTGCCGGAGATTCGCGACTGGAGCTGGCCGCAAGGAGCGCGTTCGTGAACGTCCTCACGTTCAATGCCGGTTCATCTTCGCTGAAATACGGCATCTATAGCGTCGATACGGAGCGTGCGCGGCCGCTCTTTTCGCGCACGCAATCGATGGAGCCGAATGCCGCCGGTGCAAGCGCGGCGACCGAGCTGGCCATCGAGAGCGTCATCTCGAGCGGGATGCGCTTTGCAGCGATCGGGCACCGCATGGTCTTCGGCGGCCCCGACGATACGCCGACCCTCGCCTCGCCCGCACTCTTCGCGCGCCTCGAGCGCTTCGAGCGGCTCGACCCGTTGCATGCACCGGCGGCACTCGCGGCGCTGCGCACGACGCACCGACGCTTTGCTGCGCTGCCGAACGTGCTTTGCTTCGATACCGCGTTCTTTCGCGATCTTCCCGAGCGCGCGCGGGTGCTGCCGATCGAAAATGCGGAACCGCACTTTCTGCGCCGGTATGGTTTTCACGGACTCTCCTACGACTACGTGCGCAGTGCGTTGGGTGCCGATCTCGGTCCTCGCGCCATCCTCGCGCATCTCGGAAGCGGCGCGAGCCTAGCGGCGCTGCGCGATGGGAAACCGGTGGAGAGTACGATGGGCTTTAGCCCGCTCGGCGGAATCCTGATGGCGACGCGACCGGGCGACCTCGATCCCGGCGCGCTGCTCTATCTTCTCGAAGAGCGCGGGATGAGCGCGGGCGAGTTGCGCCGACTGCTCGAAGAACGCAGCGGCATTCGCGCGCTCTCCGGCGGCGAACGCGATCTGCGCCGCCTGCTCGAACGCAGCGACGACCCGCGCGCAGAGCTCGCCATCGAGGCGTTCTGCCGCTCGGTCATCAAAGCGACCGGCGCACTGACAGCGCTGCTCGGAGGAATCGAGAGCTTCGTTTTTACCGGCGGCGTCGGCGAGCATCTCGCACCGATTCGCGCCGGAATCGTGCGCGGGCTCGCACACCTCGGCATGCAACTCGATAACGATGCAAACGAGCGCAACGCAGCGCTCATCTCGTCGCCGGCCTCGCCGGTGCGCGTGCACGTCATCGCTACGGACGAAAACGCGACCATCGCACGCGCCGCCGCCGCGCTGGTCGAGGCCTCGGCAGAAAGGAGTCGGTAAACGGGTCTTCCGCGCGACTTCCCGCAATCTTCCCTTCACACTTGGTACCCTTTGAACGAGACGAGGAGATTCTCAACCATGTTCCAGCGCATCTTCATGGCCTACGACGGCTCACCGAACGCCGACCACGTACTCGACGATGCCATCGATATCGCGGTCGAGCGAAAAGCGAGCCTCACCATCGCCAACGTCATCGAGGTTCAGCGCTATATCGCGCTCGCCGGATACGGCGGCGTCTATTCGCTCGACGCGATCGAATCGATGCGGGAGGGCGCGCTCACGATTCTCAAGACGGCGGCAGCGCGCGCGAACGCGCACGGCATCGAGACGAAAACGATCGTGCTCGAAGGCGAAGCGGTCGATGAAATTCTGCGCGCCGCGCGCGACAATAACTGCGACCTCATCGCGTTGGGAACGCAGGGGCGCAGCGGATTGAGCCGGCTCATGCTCGGAAGCGTCGCCGAAGGTGTGCTGCGGCGCTCCGATACACCGCTCTACATCCGGCGCGCATCGGCGAAAGACACAAAGCAGCAATAACGCGGCAGCGTAGCGTCGACCTCCCTCGAGCAGAATGACTCGATGGAGATCGACGCACTCGCACTCGCTCGCCGCCTTTGCATCGCCGTCGGTGAACCGGAGGGAGAGGCGGCGATCGCCGCAACGCTCGCTCGGTTCGGCGCGCCGGCGCTGCGCTTCGCGCGCAAACATCGTATCGCCGTTCGTCCGTTGAGCGCCGGAGAGCGCTTCGATGCCGCTTCGGCGGCGTTAGTGCGCTTGCGCATCGATGTCGATGCCTGGCCCGCCCCACCCGCCGGGCTCTTCGTCGTCGAAGAGCGCTGCGTCTATTTGCGCTCGCGCAGCCCGATGACCGTCGCGCATGAATTCGGCCACGCGCTCGATTGCGCGCTCGGCGGCGGCGTCTATCGCTCCGGCATCGCACCGGCGGTACGCGACGCGTTCGCACGCGCAACGCGTTTCGTCACGCCCTACGCAGCGACCGGGCTCGATGAATATTTTGCCGAAGGGCTGCGCGCATACGTCGAGATCAACGACGCGGGTTCGCCCTGGCCGCGCGCGACGCGCGCGCGCTTAGCGGCGATCGACCCCGAACTCCATGCCTATATCGCCGCGCTCTTTCACGGCGGTTTCGAAGCGGAAGCGGCGTAAGCTGCGCGGCGCAGCGTTACGCTGCGGCGTTATCGTTTCGCGTCGCGCGGATGAAGCGTTTCGTTGCGCGCATTCGATGCGGCGAGGTCAGGCGCAAGCGGCTGCCGGAGCGACGCGCGCGCTCCCACCAAGCACCGAGGGCAAGTACGAACAGGCTGCCCGGTAGCAGCATCGACCAGAGGAGTGCAGCGACCTGTACTCCATAGGGATGCGCGGGATGATGTCCGAGACCGCCCATAATCGTTCCTTAAAAACCGATGCGACGGCGCAGAGTTGCGAAAGCCTCCCGCTGCGCGGAGTGCGGCCGACGCTCGCCATCCGTCACGACAAGGTAGAGAACGAACGCGAAGATGCAGAGCCCCCACCCGAGGCTGACGATTCCCTCGCCCCAACCCAGGCCGCCCCAACTCTTCGGCTTGCCCATCCAATCGGCGAAAGAGGCCCCGAGCGGTCGCGTCACCACGTAGGCGAACCAGAACGCGAAGATCGCATCCCAGCCGAACCAACGGCGGCCGAGGGACGGCAGCGCAATCAATCCGAGAAAGAGCAGCCCCGAAGCGAAGTAGCCCCAACCGAGCGAGCTCGCGGTCATATCGCCGCCCGCGGTGCCGAGCGCGAAGGTCGCAAAAATCGTCGCCCAATAAAAAATTTCGCGCCGCCCTCCGTAGATCCGATGAATCGAGAGGGTGCCTTCGCTGCGATACCACCAGAGAAAGATTGCGCCGAGCGCGACGGCGTAAAACGCGGTCGAATACACATAGGGAATCCCGACGACGACATGCAGCACGTCGGCGGCCATCGTTCCGAAGACGCTCACCATCACCACCGCGAACCAATAGATCGCGACGACGTAGCGGCGGGAGCGAAATTGCAGGAGCAACGAGAGCGCAAAGCCGCCGGCTCCCAACAGAACGGCGAGTACGGGGTCGAGATGATGGACGAGAAAATCCGAGCTGGTCTCGCCCATTCCCGTCGTTAAAATCTTCAGTATCCAAAACGTCGGCGAGATCTCCGGAACCTTCCTCGCCCGATCGAGAGGACACCCATTCACGCGTGCTTCACCCCGGCGAACGGGTACCGTGCGGTGGCTCGAGAACCTTTCGAGTCACCGCACGCTCCGTTTGCCCTCGAGTGCGCCTTTAGTCGTGCGCTTCGTCCTCGTCCTCGTCGTCTTCGTCGTCGACGAAGGCGAGATCACCCTGCTCTCCAAGGTTTACTGCAACGTTTTCCAGCATCTCGGTGGTCTCGGTCGAAGTCTCATTCATGGTGTCGTCCTCCTTACCCGAACGATACCGCGCTCAGATAAAGGTTCTATAACGGTGGCATTAACAACGATGAACGCAGAGGAGCACGAGAACAAATATCTCGGCCTTATCACGTTTACCGTGATGCTCGGGCTCATCATGGCGATCATCGATACCACGATCGTGAACGTTGCAATCGATACGATCGGTGGAAACCTCGGTGCCTCGGTCGACGAAGTCTCCTGGATCGCGACCGGATATATCCTTGCCAACGTCATCGTCATGCCGCTCAACGGCTGGCTCACCGCGATGTTCGGACGAAAGTATTTCTACGCCGCGTCGCTGGGAATCTTTACCGTCGCCTCGTTCCTCTGCGGCACCGCTCACAGTATCGACGTGCTGATCTTCTATCGCGTGCTACAGGGCCTCGGCGGCGGCGCGCTCCAGCCCACCGCACAGGCGATTCTCTTCGAATCCTATCCGCCCGCGCGGCGCGGCTTCGCGATGGCGATCTTCGGGTTGGGGGCGATGGTCGGCCCGGCGGTCGGCCCGACGCTCGGCGGCTATATCGTCGATAACGCGAGTTGGCCGTTGATTTTTTTCATCAACGTGCCGATCGGCATTGCCGCCTTTATTTTGACGCTTGCCTATATTCCCGATTCATCGCTACATGAAAAACCCAAAGGCGGCATCGATTTCCTCGGACTGGGCTTACTGACGGCAGGGCTTGCCTCGCTGCAATACGTGCTCGAACGCGGCGAACACGACGATTGGTTCTCCTCCTCAACGATCAT
>JAJXVC010000158.1 GCA_021782295.1 bacterium
CGAACTCGACGAACTCGCCGCCTTCGATCTCGCACTGCTCTGCGTGAAGGGGCATCAGCTCCTCGATCTCCACGGAGCGCTGCAGCGTCTTTCGCGCAGCGGCGCATGCGTGGTGACGTTGCAGAATGGTATCCCGTTTTGGTTTGTGCGCCAACCACCGCTTGCATGCGTCGATCCCGGCGCTGCGATCGGCGCGCTCTTCGATGATCGGCGCACGATCGGCGGCGTCGTCCATGTCTCCGGGCACATCGACCGCCCGGGTTCGATCGTGCAGAGCGGCGGGATGCGCTATGCGCTCGCGCCGATCGCGCCGGGCGGCGCAGCCGAGCGGCTGATCGATCCCCTGGTGCAATCGATGGAGCGCGCCGGATTAGCGCCGGAGCGCAGTGAGGATATTCGCGGTGTGCTGTGGGCGAAGTTGGCGAATAACGTCGGCCTCAATGCGGTCAGTGCGTTGACACGACTCTCGATCGCGCCGATGCTTGCGTACGCTCCAACGCGCGATCTCGTCGCGCGAGCGATCGGAGAGACCCTGGCGGTCGGTCGCGCGCTCGGCGTCATCGGCGATCTCGATATCGAACAGCGGATGGAGTATGCCGCGCGACTGAGCGACGTCCGCACCTCGATGCTCCAGGATGTCTTAGCGGGGCGCCCGCTGGAGATCGAACCGATCCTCGGCGCGACCGTCGAACTCGGAGCGCGTACATCGGTCGCGACGCCGACGGTCGCGATGCTGCTCGCGCTCCTGCGCGGACTTCAGGCGAGTTTCGTGCGATGAGCGTACTGCCGCGCATCATTCCGTGTCTCGATATTCGCGACGGCCGCGTGGTGAAGGGCATCCACTTCGAAGGGCTCCGCGATGCGGGCGACCCCGCCGAACTCGCCCGTCGCTACGAACGTGAAGGCGCCGACGAACTCGTTTTTCTCGATATAACGGCGACGGAAGAAGGGCGCAGCGCCTCGCTCGAGATGCTGCATCGCATCGGCTCCGAACTGCGGATTCCATTCGCCGTCGGCGGCGGGATCGAGAGCCTCGAGAGCGCGCGCCTGCTCCTGCGCGCGGGTTGCGATAAAGTCTCGCTGAACTCGGCGGCGGTTCGCGCGCCCGCGCTGCTCGACGCAATCGCCGCGAGCTTCGGCAGTCAATCGCTCGTCGTCGCCATCGACGTGCATCGCGATCCCTCGGGGCGCTTCGCCGTCTACATCGATGGTGGCCATACGCGCAGCGAGCGCGAAGCGGTCGAATGGGCCCGCGAGGCGCAGGAGCGCGGCGCAGGCGAACTTTTGGTGACGAGCATGGATCGCGACGGGACGCGCGCCGGTTTCGATATCGAACTGACGGCGGCGATTCACAGTGCGGTGAAGATTCCGGTCATCGCATCCGGGGGTGCAGGCTGCGTCGAGGATTTTGCGGCGCTCTTTGAAGCCGACGCCGCCGACGCGGCGTTGGGAGCGTCGATCTTTCACGACGGAACGCTCGCCATTCCGCGTCTCAAGCAAGAACTCCGCGAGCGAGGCATAATGCTGCGACCGTGGCTACCGACGAATTAAACTGGGACGAGCGCGGGCTGATGCCCGTGGCCATCTGCGATGCGCGGAGCGGCGAGTTCCTGACGCTCGCCTGGGCGAACCAAGCGGCGCTCGATGAAACGTTGGCGACGCGGAGCACCGTGCTCTACAGCCGCTCCCGCGCTTCGCTCTGGCGCAAAGGCGAGCAATCGGGGAATCGGCAGCACGTCGTCGCCGTCACGACCGACTGCGATCGCGATGCGCTCTGCTACTACGTACTTCCGCAAGGCCCGGCGTGCCACACCGGCGCTGCGAGTTGCTTCCATCAACCGCTGCTTGCGCCGGACGCCCCCGCCGGCGACCTTCGCCGTGCCGTCGAACATCTACGGACGACGATCGCGCAACGCCGCACCGTCGATCCGGAGAGCTCGTACGTCGCGCGTCTGTTGCGTGAGGGCGTCGACCGCATCGCAAAGAAAATCGGCGAAGAAGCGACCGAGGTCGTGATCGCGGCAAAAAATATCGACGATGACGAATTGATTTGGGAGTCAGCCGACCTGATCTTTCATCTGCTGCTCTTACTCGAAGCGCGCGGTATCGATCCCGATGCAGTTGGGAGGCATTTATTACAACGCGCGAAGCCGTGACGCTGCGCGATCTCGCCGGTATCGGGCCAAAGCGTGCGCTTGCGTTTGCGGCATTGGAGATCGAGAGCCCGCGCGATCTGCTCGAGCATTTTCCATTTCGCTACGACGACCTTCGCGAAGCGACCCCCGCCGTTGCACTCGGCGCTCGGGGCGGTGAAGAGAATGCCGTCGGCACGGTCATCGCGGTACGCGAACGGCGGGCGCGCAATATCGAGATCGTAGAAGTCGATCTCCGCGATGGGAGCGGTAGTTTCTGCGCGAAATGGATCGGCCGCAATCGCTACGCAATCGGGCGTTTTAAGGTCGGGATGCGTCTTTTCGTACGCGGGCGCGTCGAACGCTCGCTCCGCGGCCCGGTCATCAGCGTGAGTACCTATCGGATGCTCGGCCCCGACGAAGTCTACCGCGGTGCGCTCGTGCCGATCTATCATGCCGCTCGCGACCTCAACAGTAAGACGATCGCCGCGGCGATCGCGCGGAACTTTCCCCGCCTGCTCGAGGCGGCGCCGCCCGATCCCATTCCACCGGCAGCATTGGTGACTACCGGTTACGATGCGATGGAGATCGCCTATCGCAGCATTCACGCGCCCGAGAGCCTGGAGCAGGCGCAACGCGCGCGCGAGCGGTTCGCCTATGGGGAGTTTCTCGTTCATGCATTCGCGTCGCTCCGTCGACGCGCGTTGCGAGCGTTCGAGCATGGTGCCGAAGCGATGTCGGATGCGCAGGAGTGCGTCGAACGGCTCGAAGGAAATCTGCCGTTTCCGCTGACCGGAGCGCAGCGTCGCGTCATCGGCGAGATCGCGCGCGATCTCGCGGGTGCAATGCCGATGAATCGTTTGGTACAGGGCGATGTCGGCAGCGGAAAAACGCTGGTCGCAGCGGCCGCGATGTTCGTTGCGGCGCGCAATCACGTGCAGTCGGCACTGATGGCACCGACGGAGTTGCTGGCACTGCAGCACGCACAAAAACTCGGTCCGCTGCTCATGCCGTTCGGCATCGCCGTCGAGCCGGTTCTCGGGAGCCAGCGCGCATCGGAGCGTCGAGAGGCGTTGCGTCGGCTCGCCGGCGGCGAAGCGGCAGTCGCGGTCGGAACGCACGCGCTGCTCACGGAGAGTACGGAGTTCCAGCGCCTCGGCCTCGTGGTGATCGACGAGCAACATCGCTTCGGTGTCGAACAACGCGCGCGGTTGCGCGCGAAGGGCGGGACGCCGCATACGCTCCACTTAACGGCGACGCCGATTCCGCGGACGCTCGCGCAAACGCTCCTCGCGGGGCTCGACATTTCGTCGATCGACGAACTGCCCCCGGGGCGTACGCCGATCGAGACCTTCGTGTTGCGGATGAGTCGACTCGATCGCGCCTATCGCTTCATTCGCGAACGTGTCGAAAAAGAAGGGCATCAGGCATACGTGGTCTGCCCGGCGATCGAGCACGACGAGGATGACGACACGGGACCGATCGGCGCGGTTGAAGAGGCGGCGCGCGTTGCAGCGGGGCCGTTGGCGGGGCTGCGGGTCGGATTGCTGCATGGGCGGATGAGCGCGGAGATCAAGGATCGCACGATGCGGCGCTTTTCGGCGGGCGAGATCGACGTGTTAGTCGCGACGACAGTCGTCGAGGTCGGCGTCGACGTTCCTAATGCCGTGGTCATGCTCGTGCTCGACGCGCACCGATACGGGCTCGCTCAACTCCACCAGCTGCGCGGGCGTGTCGGGCGCGGAGGCGCCGCCTCCTATTGCGTGCTCGTCCACCCCGACGAGGCGCCTCAGAGCGCGCGCCTCGATTTCTTGCTCGAAAGCACCGATGGCTTTGCGATCGCCGAGCGGGATCTCGAACTGCGCGGCGGCGGCCAACTCGGCGGGTTGCTCCAGTCCGGGCGTAGCGGCATGCGCTACGGCGATCCGATCGTCGACCGTCCGCTCTTCCTGGCCGCGGCGGCTGCGGCGCGCGAGATTTTCGAACGCGATCCCGAACTCCGGGATCCCGCGAGTTTCGGCCTGCGCTCGGCACTGCTCGCCGAACAAAATCTCCGCGATCTGCAACTTTCTTCGTAACGAACAAGTAAAGTAAGCATCGCCCTCTAAAATTGAAGGAGTCCTCCTATCGTGCGATTCACTCGCTCGCTCGTCGCGTTCGCGGCGGCGCTTGCCCTTGGGTTCGCCCTCGTGGGTCAGGCGCGCGCCGATTCGAACGTCACGCGCACTACACTTTCTAACGGTCTTCAAGTCGTGGTCGTGCGCGATACGCTCGCCCCCGTCGTGACGACGATGATGAACTACCGAGTCGGTTCGAATGAAGAACCGCTCGACGGCCTCGCTCACGCGACCGAACACATGATGTTCCGCGGAAGCAAGACGATTTCAGCCAATCAGCTCACGGAAATCATCGGCCTCACCGGCGGCGATTTCGATGCCGACACGCAAGCTGAAATGACGCAATACTTTTTTACCGTTCCATCGCAATATCTCGATGTGGCGCTGCGCCTCGAAGCGTCGCGCGCGCAGGGTTTGCTTATGGCTCAATACCAGTGGAACCAAGAGCGCGGAGCGATCGAGCAAGAAGTTACCCAGGATAACAGCAATGCGATCTCGCGCATGATGATGAAAATCCAAAAAGCGATCTACGTAGGAACGCCGTATGGAAACAATACCTTAGGAACGATCAAAACGTTCTCGACGCAAATCAACCACAAGCAACTTATCAATTTTT
>JAJXVC010000159.1 GCA_021782295.1 bacterium
CCGCGCCACACCGCCTTTTTGCGGATCTTGCGACCGCTTTCTTGCGGCGGGGCGTCAGAGTCAACGGCCAATATCTTATCCATAGCGGCCAGCTCTGTCAAGCGTTTGGGAGATGTTTTTTTTAGCTGGTTTTCGCCGGACTAAAGTCGGAGAACCAGCGCCTTCAGGTACTCGGTCTCGGGCATCGCCGGATGAATCGGATGGTCGAGCCCGTGGGCGAAGCGGCCCAAGAGTTGCATCGGCCTTCCGGCATCGCGCGCCGCGTCGTAGGCGATGCGCTGCAGTCGCTCGACGGGGAGATGGTGCGAACACGAACAGGAGATCAGCGTTCCGCCCTCGGCGAGTACCGCGATGGCGGCGCGCGCCAGCGCCGCGTAGCGAGCGGCCCCCGGTTCGAGATCGCGTTTCCGCTTGACGAGCGCCGGCGGGTCGAGAATGACGAGATCGGCGCGCCGCCCCTGAGCGGCGAGCTCGGCGAGGACGACGAGCGCATCGCCGCAGCGGGCATCGATCCTCACCCCGTTGCGGGTGCCGTTGCGCGCAGCGAACTCGACCGCCCGCTCCGAGGAGTCGATGCAGGTCACCTCAGAGGCACCGGCGAGCCCGGCAGCGACCCCCCAGGAGCCGACGTAGCTGAAGGTATCGATGCAGCGATCCCCCGGACGGATGTACCGCGCAAGGCGCGCCCGATTCTCCGCCTGATCGAAGAAATAGCCGGTCTTCTGCCCGTCGAGCAACGGCGCGAGGAGGCGCATCTCGCCCTCCTGCACCTCGATCTCCGCCGGAAGATCGCCGATGCGTTCGTCGAGGACCGGCGTCCCCTCGAGTTCGCGGGTCGACCCGGCATTGCGGAGCAGCATCCCCACCGGGGCGAGCGCGGCTCGTAGCGCGGCGAAGAACGGCTCGCGCAGCGCAATCGCGCCGGCGGTGTTCAACTGCACGACGAGCCGATCGCCGAAGCGATCGACGACGAAGCCCGGAAGCCCGTCGGACTCACCGTAGATCAAGCGATAGAACGGTGCCCGAATGTGTCGCTCGCGCAGTTGCAGCGCCCGCGCGATGCGGCGCCCGAACCAATCGACGTCGATGCTCGCGCGCACGTCGCGAGTGAGCAGCCGCGCGCAGATCAGCGCGCGCGGGTTGACGTAGGCAAGCCCGACCGGATTCCCGCGCGCGTCGTCGATCCGCACGAGGCTTCCGGGCTCGAGGCCGAGCAAGGGCGTTGCGACGACGTCGACCTCGTTGGAGAAAACCCAGGAATGACCGAGGCGGACCCGTCGATCCGCCCTCGGAAGCAATCGTAGCCGTGCCATCCGCGGCTAGCGAAGTTTTTCGCTGATCGACTTGGCCTGGAGAAAGAGCAACAAGTAGTCCCGGCCTCCGGCCTTGCTGTCGGTCCCCGACATATTGAATCCACCGAAGGGATGGACGCCGACGAGCGCCCCGGTGCTCTTCCGGTTGAAGTAGAGATTCCCGACGAAGAACTCTTCGCGTGCCCGCTCGATCTTGGCGCGATCGGTCGTATAGAGCGAGCCGGTCAACCCGAATTCGGTATTATTCGCAATCTCGAGCGCGTGGTCGAAATCGCGGGCCTTGTGCACCGAGAGAACCGGTCCGAAGATCTCCTCGCACGAGATGCGCGCCTCGGGCGCGACATCGACGATCACGGTCGGTTCGAGGAAGTAGCCCTCGTCGCCGATCGGCTTTCCACCGCAGAGCAGGCGTCCCTCACCTTTGCCGATCTCGATATACTTCGAGATCGATTTGAAGGCGCTCTCGCTGACGACCGGCCCCATGCCGATCTCCTGGAGCGCCGGGTCGCCGACCGAAATTTTTGCGACGCGCGCCTTCAGGCGTTCGATGAATGCATCGTAGATCGGGGCCTCGACGATCGCTCGGGAGCATGCCGAGCACTTCTGTCCGGTGAACCCAAAGGCCGAGACGGCGACCCCCTCGACCGCGGCATCGAGGTCGTCATCGGCGGCAACGACGATCGAGTCCTTGCCCCCCATCTCGGCGACGACGCGTTTGATCCACTTTTGCCCCGGCGCGGTCTTGGCGGCGAGCTCGTTGATATGGAGCCCGACCTCTTTCGAGCCGGTAAACGAGATAAAGCGGGTCTTGGGATGGCCGACGACCAGATCGCCGATCACCGAGCCCGAGCCCGGGATGAAATTCAGCGCCCCGGCGGGGAGCCCGGCCTCTTCGAAGAGCTCGACCACACGCGCCGCAATCACCGGCGAATCGGATGACGGTTTGAGGACGACGGTATTACCGGTCACCAGCGCCGCCGAGGTCATGCCGACCAGAATTGCCAGCGCAAAGTTCCATGGCGGGATAATCGCGCCGACGCCGAGCGGAATATAGCGCAGTTCGTTTCGCTCGCCTTCAAAGGGGACGATCGGATGCTCGCCGCCGTAGCGCAGTGCCTCGCGCGCATAGTATTCCAGAAAGTCGATCGCCTCGGTCGTTTCCCCCTCGGCCTCGCCCCAGTTCTTTCCAACTTCGTAGACCAGCAGCGCATCGAACTCGTACCGGCGCTCGCGCATCAACGCGGCGGCACGGAAGAGGACGTCGGCGCGTCGCTCGAAGCTCTCGCGCTTCCAGCTCTCGAAGGTCGCGGCGGCGATCTCGATCGCTTCGCTCGCCTGAGCCGCCGATGCCGAACTCACCGAGCCGACGATCTCGCTCTTGTGCGCGGGATTGCGGGAGAGAATCTGCTTCTCGGTCTCAATGCGTCGTCCGCCGACGATCAGCGGATAGCGTTCGCCGAAGCGCGCTTTCACGCTCGCGAGCGCGGCTTGCATATCCGCGACCTCGCGCGGATCGGCGAATTTTTTCACCGGTTCGTTAGTAAATGGGGCGATTCGTTCGAGGGTCGTGCTCACGGAGCGGCTCCTTGTATCGGTTGAGAAATTTCCGCGCTGGGCGGAGGGCGTACCCTTACAGAGTACCTACTCCGCGCCGAGAGCCCTGCCACTTAACCGCTAGGAAGTCTCCGCCCCGCCGGGTCGCCCCCGCGGCGCGCGCGCTCTCAGGATCCGCTGAAGAGTTCGTTGACGAAACGCGCGGTCGCCGCGGCGGCTTCCTCACCGCGCAGCCCCGCTAGCGCGTCGATCAGCGCGCTGCCGACGATCACCGCATCAACCTCGGCGGCGACCGCGCGCACGTGCTCGGAGCGACTCACGCCGAATCCGAGTGCGATCGGGAGATCGGTCGCCGCGCGGACGGTCGAGAGCTGACGGTGCAACGGTGTAAAATCCGGTTCGCTTCCCGCGCCGGTGACGCCGAGCCGCGAGACGACATAGAGAAAACCGCGCGATGCGGCCGCAATTTTTGCGGCGCGTTCCGGCGGCGTCGAGGGCGCGACGAGCATCGGCACATCGACGGAGTAACGCGCAAAGATCGCGCGCAACTCCTCGCTCTCCTCCAACGGAATATCGGGAACGATTGCACCCGCCGCTCCCGCCTGCGCGGCATCGCGCGCGAAGCGTTCGAGCCCATAGCGCTCGAGCGGATTGAAATACGTAAAGAGTACGATGCTCGCCGAGATCTCCGGCGCAACACGCGCGACCAACGCGAAGACATCCTCGATCGTTGCACCGGCTGCTAACGCGCGCGCGCCGGCAGCGGCGATGGTCGGGCCATCGGCGAGCGGATCCCCGTAGGGAATACCCAGCTCGATCGCGGTTGCGCCGGCCTGCGATAACGCGCGCACGACCGTCGCAGTCGTCTCCATATCCGGGTCACCGGCCATGACGTAGGGAATAAACGCCGGTCGACGACGCGCAGCGGATGCAAACGCAGCGGCGAGTCTCATCGATGTACCTCACCCCGTTCGCCGAGCGCGCGAATTTGCGCGATATCTTTATCGCCGCGCCCGCTGAGATTGACGACGATCAGCGCATCGGGGCCGCGCTCCAGCGCGAGCTTTTTTGCAAAGGCGAGCGCATGCGCGCTCTCGAGCGCGGGAACGATCCCTTCGCGACGCGCACATTCGTGGAACGCGACGAGCGCCTCGTCATCGGTGACCGCAACGTAGGTCGCGCGACCGGAGTCTTTGAGATAGGCATGCTCGGGGCCGACGCCTGGATAATCGAGCCCCGCGCTAATCGAATGCGTCTCGAGCACTTGTCCGCGCTCGCTCTGCAACAGATAGGAACGCGAGCCGTGCAGAACGCCGACGCTGCCCGCACCGAGGGCCGCGGCGGTCTTCCCGCTCGCCAATCCCTCGCCGGCCGCCTCCACGCCCCAGAGCCCTACCTCGGCATCGTCGATGAATGCCGAGAAGATGCCCAGTGCGTTACTTCCGCCGCCGACGCAGGCGATCACGTCGCTGGGAAGACGCCCGTAGCGCTCCAAACATTGCGCGCGCGTCTCTTCACCGATCACTTTTTGGAATTCGCGCACCATGTACGGGTAGGGGTGCGCGCCGACGACGCTGCCGATTACATAAAAACTTTCTTCGACGCGCGCGGCCCAAACACGAAACGCTTCGTTCGTCGCATCCTTGAGCGTCTTGGTTCCACCCGATACCGGGTGCACCGTCGCACCGAGCAGTTGCATGATGTACACGTTGAGCGCTTGTCGTTCGACGTCGAGCGCGCCCATATACACGTCGACCGGAAGGCCGAACTTCGCGCCGACCGTCGCGGTCGCGACACCGTGCTGCCCGGCTCCGGTCTCAGCGATCAAGCGGCGCTTCCCCATACGCATCGCGAGCAACGCTTGCCCCACCGTGTTGTTGATTTTATGCGCACCGGTATGATTGGTATCTTCTCGCTTGAAGAGCAACTGCGAAAGATTGTTTTCGCCCAGGAAGCGGCGCGCCGGATAGAGCGCGGA
>JAJXVC010000160.1 GCA_021782295.1 bacterium
GAACGGTGACAGCGGTCTAACAGGCACATTACTCTCGCTTTTAGCGGGTATCCCGGTCGTGCAAGGTATTGCCACGGATCTCGTGAACGCTACGTCAAATCCATATCAAATAACCGGTCAACAATGGCAGAACATTGAATACGGCGTCCAGCACGGAAGCAACGTTCTTCAGAAGTGCTGGCTTAAGAATTATACACAACAAAATGGATAGCGTAATTCTTGCGTCCCTTATCGCGCTCGGAGGACGAAGTGAGTTCCCAAAAATAGTCGCTCCAAGAGCGTCGGCTGCTTGCATGGGGTCATCGTTTACCTTCCAGATTGGCAATGACAACGTTCCCGTCGAAAATCCTAGCATCGGCACGACTATTGTGAACATATGGGCATTTACTCCGGAGATCCATCCTCGCCCAGTCGCATGGTTATTTAAGAACGCACGCAGCGAATACTTCCTGGCCTTCGCATCGAACCAGAAGGCTTCGTCGTATCGGGCGATCCCGTTTTACTGGCGATATTTTCCGCCTTCTACGCCGCCTCCGGCTGGTTCGGGAGGATATCGTTCGGTGGTGAAGGTCTCTCCCTCGCAAATCGTCAACATCGAGAATATCCTGGGAGCCCGAGGCATCGTCCGCGTTTCGTGTTTCACGCACGATTATAAGATTTAATAGCAATCACTGACAGGAACAAATCGTAGAGTAGCGGTTCAAACCATTTGGTTGAGGTCGGACCGAGTTTCGGGTAAATTGGCCGGCGCCCTCGCGTAAGCGGGGCATGGAACCAGGAGCGGCGTAGCTCCGGATTATCAACATCCAAAGGAGACTACGCCGTGAAGAAATCTTACCCCAACGTCGCCCATCTTGCCAATGCCCAGGTCGATCGAATTGCCGAACTCGAAGCGCTCTGCCGGTCGAAGATCGGAGAGGTGCTGCAAGCCTACCTCGATAGCGAAGCCGATGAGTTGGTCCAGCGCGCGCGCTACGCGCGGGCCGCGGGCGGAATGCCAACGCTGTACCGCAACGGGCACGACCCCGAACGGTCGGTCATCACCGGTGCCGGCGCGATCTCGATTCGCCGTCCACGCCTGCGTGGCGCACCGTTTGAATCGGCGGTCTTACCCAAGCACGCCCGCCGTCTGCCAAGCTTGGATCGGACGTTTCACAAGCTCTGGCTCGAAGGGCTCTCGCAGCGCGATTTCGAGCCGGCACTGCGCGCGCTGCTCGGTGAAAGCGCACCGCTCTCGGCATCGACGATTGCACGCGTCAACGGGCAGTTCCGCTCCGAGTTCGATGCCTGGAAATCGCGCCGACTCGATCACGAACACTACGTGTACGTGTGGGCTGATGGCGTGCATCTCGGCGTTGGACCCGCCGACGAGCGGCGCGTGATCCTCGTGGTGATCGGCGCCGATGCCCAAGGCGAAAAACACCTCGTTGCCCTCGACGAGGCGATGAGCGAAAGCGAGGTGAGTTGGCAAGAGATCCTCCACGATCTCAAATCACGCGGCCTGCGCGCGCCGTGCTTGGCCGTCGCCGACGGCGCAAACGGTTTTTGGGCTGCGCTAGCGGCCGAGTATCCAGAGGTGGCCCAGCAGCGGTGCTGGTTGCATAAGATTCGCAACGTCCTCGACAAGGTTCCCGAGAAGCTCAAGCCCGACGTGCATCGCCAATTGCGCGAGATCTACACCGCTCTCACGCGTGGCGAAGCGACGAGTAAGATCGAATCGCTCGCGCTATCCTTGTCGAAGGACTACCCAAAGGCAGCAGCCTGCGTTCGCGACGACATCGATCGCATGCTCGCCTATTTCGCGTTTCCGAAAGCAAGTTGGAAGAGCCTGCGCACGAGCAACCCCATCGAATCCGTCTTCTCAAGCGTTCGCATCCGCACGAATGTGGCGAAGCGATTGCGTAGCGGCGCCTCGGCACTCTATCTCGTATTCAAACTCATCGAACGGCTGTCGATGACATGGAGGCGAATCGACGGCTACAAAACAATCGCACTTGCACAAGAGAAAGCCGCATGAGATAATGTGCTCAACGGACTACGCCGCTCCGCACGTTTACCCGAAATTCGGCGCGACCTCGGTTTCGTGGACGAGAAGTTAAGATACTTGCTTCAACTCGAACGCGGCTGGGCTGAGATAGCCGAGCGTCGAGTGAAGGCGCTGGCGATTATACCAGGCTTCGATCCAGTTGAAAATCATGGCTCGTGCTTCCTCGCGTGTTGTCGGGATATAATCGTCGAAAAGTTCGGACTTCAGCGAAGCCCAGAAACTCTCGACCACCGCGTTGTCCCAACAGTTCCCTTTTCTGCTCATGCTGCATTGAATGCCATGCTGATCGGCAAGGGCGCGCGTCTGACCGTCGGTGTACTGAACGCCGCGATCGGAATGCCATACCAAGCCTTCGGGCGCTCCGCGCCCGTCGATCGCTGATTGGAGTGCGTCGAGCACAAAGCGCGTCTTCATGCTTGCACTCATCGACCACCCGACCACCCTTCGCGAAAACAAATCGAGAACGACGGCGAGATAGAGCCAGCCCTCACGCGTTCTGATGTACGTGATGTCGCCTGCCCAACAACGATTCGGGCGGCCGACTTCGTCGGGCGAGAACTTGCGATCCAAGATGTTCGCGGCGATCGGATTCTGGTGGTTGGAATCGGTCGTCCGCGGCGTAAAGCTGCGCCGACGCTTTCCAGCGATGCCCGCCGCGCGCATGATGCGGGCAACCCGGTTGCGGCCGCAGTCCGGCTCGACAAGCGCGGCGTGGACGCGCGGAGAGCCGTAGCTCGACTTGCTCGTGGTATGAATCGCAACGATCTTCTCTCGTAGCTCGGCATCACGCTTCTCCCGAGCGCATACCGGGCGGCTGAGCCACGCGTAGTATCCACCCTTCGATGCCTTGAGAACGCGGCACATCGCGCCGACCGAGAATTCTTCTCGATTCGCTTTGATGAACGCGTATTTCAACGTGGCTCTTTGGCAAAGAAGGTGACCGCTTTTTTTAAAATGTCGCGCTCTTCGGTGAGACGAGCGTTCTCTCGTTGGAGTTTGCGGATCTGTTCGTCTTGCGATGTGAGCTTGCCATTGCCCGGGAAAGGCTCAGCCGGGTTCGCTTGATACTCGCGAATCCACCGATAGAGCGTCTCACGAGAGAGGCCGAGGGATCGAGCCACCGAAGCGGCCGGCTCCTTCGAGTCGACGACTCGACGAAGGGCTTCGATCTTGTATTCCGACGAGTGTTGCGTGCGTTTCTTTGGCATGGGATACCATTCTGGCCCTCCTCGGGGAGTGACCTATCTTGGCGTCCACGAAACTGGGTAAAGTCCAGTACGCTACTCGGGGTGACAAAAAACCGCCCCTCGATACGGCGCTTGCAGCGCCTACTCGGGGTGACAAGAGGCGCCCCTCGATACGGTTGCTGCGCAACCTACTCGGGGTGACAGAGGCGCGGCTCTACTCGGGGTGACGCGCGCGGTTAGAGGCGGCCGAGGAGGCTGCGCGCGATGATGACCTGCTGGATCTCCGAAGTGCCTTCGTAGATCTCGGTGATCTTCGCGTCGCGATAATAGCGCTCGACGGGGAACTCGGTGGTGAAGCCGTAGCCGCCGTGAATTTGCAGCGCTTCCGATGCGTGCGTGCGTGCCGCGGTCGAAGCGAAGAACTTCGCTTGGCTCGCGAGCGTCGGCGACGGCGTTCCGGCGTCGGCGAGTGCGGCGGCGCGATAGACGAGCAGCCGCGCGGCCTCCAAATCCGTCGCCATGCGCGCGATCTTGAACGAGACGCCTTCGAACGCGCCGATCGGTTTGCCGAACGCCATGCGCTCCTGCGCGAACTTCACCGATGCGTCGAGACACGCTGCGAGAATGCCGACCGCTTGCGCGGCGATGCCGATGCGCCCGCCCTGCAGCGCGGTCATCGCGCCGCCGAAGCCTTCGCCTTCGCCGCCGAGCAGCGCCTCGGGGCCAACGTACACGTCGTCGAACGCGAGATCGCAGGTGTTGCTCGTGCGAATACCGAGCTTCTCGGTCTCGCGCTCCACCGTAATGCCGGGCGTCTTGGGATCGACGAGAAACGCGCTCACGCCCTTGGGCCCGACGCCGCCGGTGCGAAACATCGCCATCACCACCCCGGCATGCGTGCCGTTGGTGCACCACTGTTTGCGCCCGCGCAGCACGTAGCCGTCGCCGTGTCGAACCGCCGTGGAGCGAATGGCGCCCGCGTCTGAACCGGCATCGGATTCGGTGAGCGCAAAGCCCGCGATCGTATCGCCGCCGCTCAGGCGCGGAAGCCACGTTGCACGCTGCGCTTCGTTGCCGAGTTTTGCAATCGCGGCGCCGATCATCGCGTGCACCGAGAGCGTCACCGCGCTGCCCGCATCGATGCGCGCAAGCTCCTCGACGGCGAGCGCGTAGGCGCCGTAGCCCGCACCGACGCCGCCGTAGCGTTCGTCGACGAGCACGCCCATCAACCCAATCGCATCCATCTTGGTGTAGAGGCTGCGCGGGAAATAATGCTCGCGGTCCCACGCCGCAATATGCGGTGCGATCTCTCTCTCGGCAAAGTCGCGCGCGAGCGCGGCGATCTGCCGCTGCTCGTCGGTGATATCAAATCGGGCAGCGGCGGATCGGTCGGTCATGCGTAGGTATAAAACCCGCGGCCGCTCTTTTTCCCGAGCCAGCCGGCGGCGACGTACTGTTTGAGTAACGGGCACGGCCGATATTTAGAATCGGCGAAGCCGCCGTGCAACACTTCCATGATCGCCAGGCACGTATCGAGCCCGATGAAATCGGCGAGTTGCAGCGGCCCCATCGGATGGTTCAT
>JAJXVC010000161.1 GCA_021782295.1 bacterium
TGACGCGCCCCGTCGGCATACGCAATCCACGAGAGCGCGAGAACGCGTGTCTGCGCCCCGATCTCGCGCGCGAGTCGCTCCGGATCGAGCACCGCGCGCGAACAATCGAGTTCGCGCACGATGACGCCGCGCTCGCGAAGTGCGCGCCACGGCCACGCATTGCTCGGAAACTCTTCGGCCGGCACGAGCACTTCCTCGCCGGGGCGCAGGTCGAAGCCCTGCGCGAGCACGTTTGCTCCCTCGCTAGAATTGCGAAGCAGCGCGATATCTGCCCCGCTTGCACCAATCGCAGCGCCGACGCGCTCGCGATACTCCGCCATCGCTCCCTCGTACGGAAAGGTTCCAAGCACGCCGCCCGTCGCGTGCGCGTCGACGAAAGCGTGGAGCGCATCGGCAGTAGGCGTCGGCAGAACGCCGACGGCGGCATGGTTGAGATATACGCGATCCTTGCTGACCGCAAAGAGCGAGGGATCGAGCGGTGGAGCGGGCTCCGCCACGTTATTCGCCGATCATGTCCTTCGTGTGCCACGCGATATTACTCGCACGGTCACCGACACGTTCGACGGCGGTGAGTACGAAAAGATAGCGCGTGCCGGAGGTAACGAGTTCGGAGTCGCGTTGCATCTCCTCTTGCAGCAGCGTGATGCTCCGCTTGTAGAGGCGGTCGACATCGTCATCGCGGGCGATGACTTCGGTTGCGAGCTCGGAATCGCGTTCGGTATAGGCACGCATCGCATCGAGCAGCATACCGTGGGCGACGGCGGCGATGCGATCGATCTCCACCTTCTGCGGGCGCAGCGCGGTATCTGCGAGTTTTATCGCATTCTTCGCGATCTCAACGGCGTAGTCGCCGACGCGTTCGAGATCGGTCGCGATCTCCAGCATCGCCGCGATCTCGCGCAGCTCTCCGGCAACCGGCTGCTGGCGCCAGATCAACTCGATGCAGTGCGACTCGATCTTGCGACGAAGGTCGTCGATGACGTCATCGCCGGCAACGACGCGGGCGCCGGTCGCTTCGTCGCGGCGCTCGAGCGCATCGACGCTCACGCGAATGGCATCGCCGACCAACGCGCCGAGACGCACGACATCGAGCCGAGTTCCTTCTAAAGCCTCATGATACGCGGTCCGCATCGATACCGTACTCCCCTTTCCCTAGGGTGATACCGACGCGAGGACGAAAGCACCTGCGCTCTTTATCTCATTTTAAGGAAGCGAGAGGTTTCTACACGTGTCTAAGATTCGTACGGTCGGCGTCTGCGGTGCCGGCCTCATGGGTAACGGGATCGCGCAGACCGCCGCGAGCGCCGGGTTCGACGTCGTCATCATGGAAGTCGCCGAGGCCCCCCTCCAACGCGGGCTCGCATCGATCGCCAAGTCACTCGATAAGTTTGTCGAAAAGGGCAAGCTCCCTCAGAGCGAGCGCGATGCAATCGTCGGACGCATCAAGGGAACGACGAATATCGCCGATCTCAAAGATTGCGATTTGGTGATCGAAGCGATCGTCGAAAATCCCGAAGCAAAGAAGTCCCTGTTCAAACAACTCGACGATCTCTTGGCGCCGCATGCGATTATCTGCACCAATACGTCGAGTTTTTGCGTCATCGAACTTGCAGCGACGACCAAACGCCCCAATCGCGTCGCCGGCCTCCATTTCTTCAATCCGGTTCCGATTATGAAGCTCGTTGAAGTGGTGCGCACGATTGCGACAACGCAAGATACCATCGACGAACTCTACGCGTTCGCCAAAAAACTCGGCAAAGAACCGATCCTTGCACAAGATACTCCGGGCTTCGTCGTCAATCGTCTGCTGATTCCTTATCTTCTCTATGCGATTCGCTGCTATGAAGGCGGGCTCGCAAGCAAAGAAGATATCGATAAAGGCATGAAACTCGGCTGCGGCTACCCGATGGGGCCGCTTGAGCTCCTCGATTTCGTCGGACTCGACACCACCTATTATATCGCGCAGATCATGTTCGAAGAATTCAAGGATCCGATGATGGCTGCACCGCCGTTGCTCAAGCGCATGGTTCTCGCCGGACGGCACGGCCGCAAGAGCGGCAAAGGTTTCTACGATTATGAGTGAGAGCGCGAGCAACATTCGCGTCAGCGAGGCCGGGCCGATTGCGACGATCACGCTCGAACGCCCGGCCGTCCTCAACGCCCTCAACGCCGCGCTGCTCGACGAGCTCTCGCGCGCGCTCGCCGCGCTCGATGCACGCCCGGAGATTCGCGCGATCGTGCTCACCGGCTCGGGGGAGAAAGCCTTTGCTGCAGGCGCCGATATCGGCGAACTCAATGCAATTCCCAATGCCGGTGCCGGCGCTGACAAGTCGCGCGTCGGTCAGCATATCACGACGCAGATCGAGTCGCTCTCGAAGCCGGTGATCGCCGCGGTCAACGGATTCGCGCTCGGCGGCGGCTGCGAGCTGGCGATGGCCTGCGATATCCGCATCGCGTCGGAGAATGCGAAATTCGGCCAACCCGAGGTGAATCTCGGCCTGATTCCGGGATACGGCGGCTCCCAGCGCAGCACGCGCTACGTCGGGAAAGGCATGGCGCTCTATCTGTGCCTTACCGGCGAGATCATCGATGCGCAGGAAGCGCTGCGGATCGGGCTGGTCGAGCGGGTCGTTCCGCTCGCCGGGCTCATGGAGGAAGCGCAGCGCATCGCCGGTGCGGTCGCCGCGAAGGCGCCGCTCGCAATAGCTGCCTGCAAGCGCGCGATCCATCGTGGTGCGCATCTCTCGCTCGCCGACGCCCTTGAGATCGAGGCGATCGAGTTCGGCCTCCTCGTCGATACCAAGGACTTCCGCGAGGGCACGAGCGCTTTTCTTGAGAAACGCAAAGCCGTTTGGTCCGGCAAATAAACGCGCCGCTTTACATAAACTTGACTTAAAGGAATTCCTCGCTGGGCATTTCGCTCGAGGATATTCCGCCCTCCGACAGAAGTCGCTTTCGATGTTTCTGCAGAGAGCCTTCGTCGCTGCTTTTGCTGCATTCGCAGCGCTAGCACTGACCGCGTGTGGTGGGTCGAATGCCACCTTTCTCCCGTCGCAACCGTCGGCTCCCGCCGCGGTTGCGACTCCGGCGACCGTTCCGGGTTTTGTGAGCGGTCTCACCACCCCTCTGACCTTCAATATCACCATTCCGTCGCCGGGTCTCGGCGCGGTGACCGGGGTTGCGGTCAGCGGAAACATCATCGGTCAACCCGCCCAGTCGGCGACCGCCCCCTGCACGCCGACCGGCTGCAGCATCACGATCCCCAACGCCCCGGTCGGGCCGAGCGGTTACGTCATCGACCTCACGAGCGGAACGAACCTGCTCTCGACCGCCACCATCGGCCAGTACGTCCTGTACCAGACGCAGAGCGTCGGCCTGAGTTTCGGCGGTACGATCGCATCGGTCAAACTCTCCGTCGAGCCGACGACCGTGAAGATCGGTACGGCGCAGAACGTTCTCCTCACGCTCCTGGCCTACGACGCGAACGGCAATCGGATCGTCGGTTCGCAGCCGCTCGCAACGCCGGTACTCGTCACCGCGCCGGGCAACGCCCCCGGAAGCTTGCCCGTCATTCAGTTCACAAGCGCCAATCAACGCCTGAGCTTCGCCTATAACGGCGGCGCTTCCGGGTACGGAGCGACAACCTTCACCGGTAGCGTTGGATCGCTGACCGGTACTGCGACGCTCGTCGAACATATTCCCAACGACACCACGGTCGTCAACGGCGTCACGCAGAATGTCGGCGGCGATCAGCGGATGACCAACGAAATGGCGGCCGCCTTCGGTGACGGCAGCGTCACCTTCAGCGGTGCGGCGCGCCGCCCGCTCGCGTTGCGGTTGCCGCAGTCGGCATCGATCGCGGTGCGTCCCCCAAGCGGCAGCCAGGGATCGCAGAGTTCCTGCGTCGCCTGGGCGACGGGATATATGACCGCTTCGACGATCTCGGGTGCGCGTTTCAATTACACGACGTTTCTCACCGGAGCGGGCGCGCCCGATTACACGAAGATTCTCTCACCGGCGTTCGTCTACAACCAAATCAATCGCGGACGCGATGCCGGAAGCCTCGAATCCGATGCGTTGACGCTGCTCATCGCCAAGGGTGACGCGCCATGGGTCGATATGCCCTTCAACGAAACCGACTATCTCACCCAACCGACGGCAGCGGCTTTCACCGCGGCATTGCCGAACAAAATCACGAATTTCACCCATCTGCCGCGCACCGACGCCAATGGCATCGCACAGATTAAAGCCTCGATCGCAGCCGGCGTTCCGGTGCTCTGGGGCGCCAACGTCGACGCCAATTTCTCCAATCTCACCGCGAACGATATCTGGGCCGGCCCGACGGCGACCGGCGGCGGACACGCGATGACGATCGTCGGGTACGACGACACGAAAGGCGCGTTCATCGTCGCGAATTCCTGGGGAGCGACCTGGGCGAACAACGGCACGTTCTATCTCGCCTATAGCGCCTGGAACATTCCCTCATCCGACACGTTCATCGTCAATCCGTAGACGAGATCCGGCGATACAAAAAGCGGTAGGAGCCTCTGCTCCTACCGCTTTTTCTGAAGATGTTGCAATGCATTGCTCATCGCCGGCCCAATTGCCGGGTTGAAGCCGGTCCAGGTCGCGCGAATATATCCGCGCGGATCGATCACCACCATCGTCGGAAAACCGAGGATTTGAAAGTATCCCCGCGAGAGTTGCTGCGGATCGAGAACGACGTGATGCATGCCGTGCGCGATGGCGAAGCGGCGAACGGCGATGCGCGATTCGCCGACA
>JAJXVC010000162.1 GCA_021782295.1 bacterium
TGCGCGTCGCCTATGTCGACTTTCCGAAGGCGTTCTTTCTCAACGTCAACACCGAGACTGACTGGTCACAATTGCAGGAACAAGATTATTCACGATGAGTTACGAGCGTTCGATTTCGGCATTCGCGAGAGCGCGAAACAGCATCGCCGGAGGCGTTAACTCCTCGGTTCGCGCGTTTAAATCCGTCGGCGGCAATCCGATTTTCATGCAACGTGGATCGGGCCCGCATATTTTCGATATCGACGGCAACCAATATATCGATTACGTGCTTTCGTGGGGCCCGCTGATCTTAGGGCACGCGCACCCGACCGTCGTGAAAGCGGTCTCGCAGGCCGCCGCACGCGGCAGTTCGTTTGGAACGCCGACCGAAGCGGAGAGCGAACTCGCCGAAACGATCGTTTCGATGGTTCCATCGATCGAACGGATTCGCTTCACGTCCAGCGGCACCGAAGCGACGATGAGCGCCGTCCGACTCGCTCGCGGCGTTACCGGCCGCGCAAAGATCGTCAAGTTTGCCGGTTGCTATCATGGCGCCGCCGATATGTTTCTCATCGCGGCCGGTTCGAGCGCGCTGACGCTCGGGGTTCCGAACTCACCCGGCGTTACGAGCGGTACGGCTGCCGATACCATCGTCGTTCCCTACAACGACGTCGAAGCGGTACGCGCGGTCTTTGCCGAACGCGGCAAAGAGATTGCGGCGATTATCGTCGAGCCCTTCGTCGGCAACATGGGCTACATCGCACCGCGCGCCGACTTTCTTCCGGGGCTGCGCGCGATCTGCGATGCACATGACGCGTTGCTCATTTTCGATGAAGTGATGACCGGCTTCCGCGTCGCGCGTGGAGGAGCCCAAGAACGGCTCGGCATCCGCCCCGACCTGACGACGCTGGGCAAAGTCATCGGAGGCGGCCTTCCGGTCGGCGCTTTCGGCGGGCGCGCCGATCTGATGTCGCAACTTACCCCCGACGGCAAAATCTTCCATGCCGGGACGCTCTCCGGAAATCCGCTCGCGATGGCGGCGGGGCTTGCGACGTTGCGTACCCTCCGAGATGATGCGACGCTCTACGAACGTTTGGAGATTCTCGCGCGTTTGTTCATCGAAGGTATGCGCGAGATATTTACCAAGTACGGACGCCCATTTACCGGCGGATATGCAGGCTCGATGTTCGGATATTTTTTCACCGACGAGCCGGTCTTCGATCTCGACGGTGCGATGCGCGCAGATACGCAAGCGTACGCCGCCTTCTTCCATGCGATGGCCGAGCGCGGGGTCTACCTTGCACCCTCGCAGTTCGAGGCAGGCTTTCTTTCGTCGGCGCACACGACGCGCGAGATCGAACAGACCCTCCATGCCGCCGACGAAGCACTCGCTTCAATGGCGAGCGAGTAGCGCATCGATGCCGATTCTCTGTATCGGGCTCTCGCATCACACCGCGCCGGTGAGCGTTCGCGAGAGCCACGCTTTCCCGACCTCGCGCATGACCGAAGCGCTGCAGATGCTTCATGCTTACGATGCCGTGAAAGAAGCGGTCATGCTGCAGACCTGCGGCCGCCTAGAAATTTACGCCGAGGTCGACGATTTCGAAAGCGGCGCCGAGCAGATAAAAACCTTCCTCACGCAATTCCGGCACGGCACGATTTCGTTCGATCTCGAATCCTATCTCTACACGCATCTCGGGCGCGAAGCGGTCGAACATCTGCTGCGCGTCACGACCGGGCTCGATTCGATGCTGATCGGGGAAGCGGAGATCCTCGGACAGGTCAAAAGTGCGTACCTTCACGCGCAGCGCGCGGGCGCTTGCGGTAGCAGCATGCACAAACTCTTTCGCGAAGCGCTCAACGCCGGAAAGGCGGCGCGCACGCAGACCACGATCGGCGAAGAATCGGCGAGCGTTGCGACCGCCGCCGTCGATTCAATCGAAGCCCACCTCGGCTCGCTGGAAGATCGTTGCGCCGCAGTCATCGGTGCCGGAGCGATGGGGCGCAGCGCCGCGCGGCGGCTGCGCAGCCGCGGCGTCGGGACGCTGCTGGTTGCCAACCGCACGCATACCCGCGCGCAAGAACTGATCGGCGAGATCGGTTCGGGGGTGGCGCACGATTTAAGCGAACTCGTTTCGATTCTCGAAGCCGCCGACGTCGTTATCAGCTCGACCGAGGCGAGCACTTTCGTGCTGACGACAAACGATGTCGCCGAAGCAATGGCACGACGCCCGCAACGCCCACTCCTCATTCTCGATATTGCGGTGCCGCGTGACAGCGACCCCGATATCGCCGAGATCGACGGGGTGACGCTCCTCGACATCGATACGCTCAAATCGGTCGTCGACGATCGCTTGGAACGGCGCCGACAAGCAATCCCACAGGTCGAAGAGATCATCGTTGAATATATGGAACGCTTTCGCACGTGGTACCAGGCGCGCACGACGGTGCCGACGATCGCCGCGTTGACCGAGCGTGCCGAAGCGATCCGTAACGGTGAGATCGAACGCCTTTTCGCGCGCCTTCCCGATCTCACGCCGCGCGAACGCATGTTGATCGTCGGTTCGTCGCTGACGATCCTTTCGAAACTCTTGCACCCTGCCGTCACGACGATCCGTGAAAAAGCCGGGAGCGACCGCAGCGAAGCACTCGCTTTCACGCGCTTACTCGGCGAACTCTTTTCGCTTGACGGCACGCAAAATGGCCGGCTTCGTTAGTCTCATCGGCGCGGGCCCCGGCGACCCCGGATTGCTGACGCTGCACGGAGCGCGCGCGTTACGAGAGGCCGAGGTTCTTCTCTACGATGCGCTTGCATCAGACGCCGTCGTCGCGCTTGCGTCACCAAGTTGCGAACGCACCTTCGTCGGAAAGCGCGGCGGAAACCATGCGATGCCGCAGGAAGAGATCGAAGCGTTGATGATCGCGCGCGCACGCGAAGGCAAGCGCGTCGTTCGCCTCAAAGGCGGCGACCCGCTCGTTTTCGGACGCGGCGGCGAAGAGGCACAGCGTCTGCATGCAGCGGGAATTGCGTTTGAGATCGTTCCCGGCATCAGTTCGGCGATCGCCGCACCGGCGTACGCGGGAATTCCGGTCACGCACCGCGATTGCAACGTCGCATTCACGGTCGCTACCGGGCACGAAGACCCGCTCAAAGCGGAAAACACCTTAGACTGGAAAAAACTCGCCGACCCGCATCGCACGCTGGTGCTGTTGATGGCGATGGGGAATCTCGACGAGATCGCTCGGCGCCTGCAAGAGAACGGTTTGCCGGCGCAGACGCCCGCAGCGGTGATCGAAAACGGCACGCGCCCGACGCAGCGAACGGTGACGGCAACCTTGGCGACGATCGCCGAAACGGCGCAGCGTGCCGGCTTGGCGGCACCCGCAATTTTTATCGTCGGTGAGGTCGTCGGCTTGCGCGACGAGTTGCGCTGGTTCGATCGATCGCCGCTCTTTGGGAAACGCTTGCTCGTGACGCGCGCGGCCGAGCAAGCGGAGGATTTCGCGGCGCGCGCGCTCGCGCGCGGCATCGAACCGATTCTCGCCCCGACGATCGAGATCGCTCCCCCCGACGACGCGACGGCAGCGAACGACGCCGTCGATAATCTC
The DNA here is from genome assembly GCA_021782295.1 of bacterium. Next base: position 3,589 of record JAJXVC010000162.1, read on the forward strand.
GCAAGTTACGCCTGGGTGATCTTCACGTCGCGCAACGGCATCGACGCCTGTTTTCAGCGTTTGCAGGAAGTCGGACGGGACGCGCGCGCGTTCGGTGCCGCGCGGATCGCGGCGATCGGAGCGAAGAGCGCGGAGCGCCTGGCGGAGTTCGGCGTACATGCCGATCTCGTGCCCGCAACCGCAGTCGCCGAAGAACTCGCGGCGGAGATTCTCCACCGTACGCGCCCGGCTTCGCGCGTTTTGCTCTATCGCGCTCAAGAAGGGCGCGATATTCTGCCGAAATTGCTCGCTGCAGAGGGGCTCCAGGTCGATGATGTCGCCGCCTATCGCACGCGCTTTGCGCGCGATCCGCAGTTCGCGGGAAAAGCAGCGCGCGCGGATCTCCTCGCGTTTACCAGTGCATCGACGGTGCGCGGATATATCGAACAGTTCCCCAATGTGGAAGTCGCCCTCGAGAGCGCACGCGGAAAGTGCATCGGCGCAATCGGACCGGTTGCCGCAGAGGCGGTTCGTTCGTTCGGTTTCCATCTCGATGTCGTAGCCGACGGCGCCACAACCGATGCGCTGCTCGACGCGTTCGCAGCGCATCTCTCCGCCGACGAATGAAGCATCGCGCGCTGACGCGCGGCGGTACGCTGGCCGCTGCATTCGTCGGCGCGGCAACGTTGCTCGGATTTCACCTGGCCGGCGCGTTGGTGCTCTTCGCTTTTTACGTGCCCTCCGTCGCACTCTCGCGCCTTCCGCATCCGCATGCCGAGCGAATCCGCGATGTCGATAAACAGGGCCCGCGCGATGCGCGACAGGTTCTTGCTAACGGAGGGGTCGCAGCCGCAGCGGCGCTGGTTGCATTTTTTTTCCCGCAGGCACACGCCGTCGCCGCAGCTGCATTCCTCGGCGCCTTCGCCGCGGCGTCGGCCGACACGTGGGGAACGGAGATCGGCACGCGCTATGGGAGCAACGCGCGCTCGGTACTCGGCTTTCGTCGCGCGACCGCCGGTCTCTCCGGCGGCGTGACGACGTTAGGAACCCTTGCGGAGTTCGCCGGGGCGGCAATCGTTGCCGCAACTGCGGCGCTCGCCGCGTTCGCACCATTTATTGCAGGAGCGGTCGGCGGAATCATCGGCGCGTTCGCCGACTCGTTGCTCGGAGCGAGCGTGCAGGAGCGTCGCACCTGCGATCGCTGTG
>JAJXVC010000163.1 GCA_021782295.1 bacterium
CGGAAATCGACGCGTTTCAAAGCGCACGATGAAAAGAACGAGGCAAATATCGGCGACGTGGTCCGCATCACCGAATGTCGGCCGCTCTCGCGCGATAAGCGGTGGCGCTTGGTTGAAATCGTCGAGAGGGCGAAGTAAGTGATTCAGCAAGAGACGCGACTGAAGGTCGCCGATAACTCCGGAGCCAGAGAGCTGTTGGTCATTCACGTGACCGGCGGCAGCCGGCATCCGTATGCCTTCGTCGGCGATATCGTCGTCGGATCGGTGAAGAGCGCAATTCCCGGAGCTGCAGTCAAGAAGGGGCAGGTCGTCAAGGCCGTTATCGTTCGCACCTCCGCTCCGATGCGTCGCCCCGACGGTTCGACCGTTCGTTGCGACGATAACGCCTGCGTAATCATCAAAGGCGAAAAAGACAATCTCGATCCGCGCGGCACGCGCGTCTTCGGGCCGGTGATGCGCGAACTGCGCGATCGCGGTTTCCTGAAGATCGCGTCGCTCGCACCGGAGGTACTCTAAGAGAGCTATGGCCGATAAAGCGAATATCATCAAGGGCGATACGGTCTTCGTGCGCCGCGGACGCGACAAAGGCAAGCGTGGGACGGTGAAAGCCGTTTTCCCCGCCGCCGGAACGGCGACGGTGGAAGGCATTAACATCGTGAAGCGCCACACGAAGCCTCAGCAGGAACAGCAGCAGAATATGGGCGGAGCCGTTCCCAACGGCGGCATCATCGAAAAAGAGGCTCCGTTGCCTCTTGCAACACTGATGTATGTCTGTGAAAAGTGCAAAGCGCCGACCCGCGTCCGTCACGGCCGTAACGCCGAGGGCCGGGCCGCGCGTCTCTGCGCGAAGTGCGGCGAACCGGCTCGCGAGTCGGTCAAGGGAGCGTAGGCAATGAATCGTCTTCGTGAAAAATACGAATCGGCGGTCCGTTCGATGCTGACTGAGAAGTTCGGCTATTCGAACGCAATGCAGGTTCCCAAGCTCGAAAAAGTCGTCATTAACATGAGCGTCGGCGATGCCATCAGCAACGCCAAAGCATTGGATGTTGCCGTCGCCGAGATGGTTGCGATTGCCGGGCAGAAACCCGTCATTACCAAAGCCAAGAAGTCGATTGCAGCATTCAAATTGCGCGAAGGCATGAATGTCGGCGCCAAGGTGACGCTTCGCGGCGAACGCATGTATGTGTTCCTCGATAAGCTCTTCAATATCGTGTTGCCGCGCATCCGCGATTTTCGCGGTCTGCCGGCAAAATCGTTCGATGGTCGCGGTAATTACAACCTCGGTCTGAAAGAACAAATCGTTTTTCCGGAAATCAACTTCGATAAAGTCGACAAAATGCGCGGCATGGATATCACCATCGTGACGTCTGCAAAGAACGATGAGGAAGCGAGCGCTTTCCTCACCGCGATGGGATTGCCGATCCAGAAGGGACGCAACTAATGGCGAAGACCTCGATGATCGTCAAATCGGAACGCAAATCGAAATTCTCGGTGCGCGCACATAACCGATGCAAACTCTGCGGACGCCCTCGCGGCTTCCTTCGCAAGTTTGCGTTGTGCCGCATTTGCTTCCGTGAACTCGCACACCGTGGCGTCGTTCCGGGCGTAACGAAGGCCTCGTGGTAGGGGAAGGAACGTAATATGTCAGTAACAACCGATCCTGTCGCCGATCTTCTGACGCGCATTCGGAACGCCAACACAGCCAACCATCCGGCAGTCGACGTACCCGCTTCGCGCGTAAAAGCGGCGATCGCTGAGATCCTGAGGGAAGAAGGCTTCATCGACGGCGTCGAGCGTTTGACCGACGGCCCTCAGGGAACGCTGCGCATCAAGTTGCGGTACGGCCCGGAGAAAGAGAAAGTCATTACCGGGCTGCGTCGCATCTCGCGCCCCGGCTTGCGCGTCTACACCGGCAAGGGCGAGATTCCACGGGTTCTCGGCGGACTCGGCATTGTCATTATCTCCACGTCGCGGGGCATCATGTCCGGCAAACGGGCCAAAAAGCTCGGAGTCGGCGGCGAAGTCCTGGCGTACGTCTGGTAAGTAGGAACGAATAGCATGTCGCGAATTGGAAAATTACCGGTCAACGTTCCCTCCGGCGTCGAAGTGAAACTCGGCGAACGCGAGGTATTCGTGAAAGGCCCGAAGGGTGAGTTGCAGCAACACATCCTTACCGATGTGGTGAGCGTCAAACTCGAAGACGGTCGCGTTCTCGTCGAGCGAAAAGGCGACGCGAAACCGCATCGCAGCGCCCACGGACTTACGCGTACGCTCATCGCCAACATGATCGAGGGCGTCAGCAAGGGCTTTCGGAAGAGCCTCGAGATTCAGGGCGTCGGTTACCGCGCTGCGAAAGCAGGCGAGAACCTGAACCTGACGTTGGGCTATTCGCATCCGGTCGTCTACGCCGCTCCCGCGGGCATCACGCTCTCGGTCGAGGGGCAAAACAAAGTGCACGTCGACGGAATCGATAAGCAAAAGGTCGGTCAGGTAGCGGCGGAAATCCGCGGCCTCCGCCCGCCGGAGCCCTACAAGGGCAAGGGCGTTCGCTACGAAGGCGAGCGCATCAAGAAGAAGCTCGGTAAAGCCGGGAAGGCAGGGAAGAAATAATGGCGCGTAATTCCAAAAACGATTCACGCCGCGCGCGCCACGTGCGTTTGCGTAAACGCGTCTCGGGATCGGCCGAACGGCCGCGCCTGATGGTGCGCCGCACCCTGCACCACATCTACGCCGTCATCGTCGACGACGCGAAGGGGCATACGCTCGTCGCCTCATCGACGCGCGAGAAATCGCTTGCCGAGGGTCTGGAGTCGACGACGAACATCGACGCGGCAACGCGAGTCGGTTCCTCGATCGCCGCAAAAGCAAAGGCGGCAGGCATCGCATCGGTCGTCTTCGACCGCGGCGGGTATCAATATCATGGTCGCGTTGCGGCACTCGCGCAGGCAGCGCGCGAAGCCGGTCTGGAGTTTTAATCGATGAACTATCGTAACAATCCGCGCGACCGCGACAACGGCGGTTTTGAAGAAACGGTCGTCCGCGTCAATCGCGTCGCGAAAGTCGTGAAGGGCGGCAAACGGTTTAGTTTCAGCGCTCTCGTCGTTGTCGGCGATCGCAAAGGGAAGGTCGGTTACGCTACCGGTAAAGCCGGCGAAGTTCCCGAAGCGATTCGCAAAGCGGTCGAGCGTGCGAAGAAGAACCTCGTTACCGTTCCGATGGTCGAGCAGACGATTCCTCATGAAGTGACCTATCAGATCGGTGCCGCGCGCGTCATGCTCAAACCCGCCGCTCCGGGAACCGGCGTTATCGCCGGCGGCTCGATGCGCGCGGTTCTCGAGCTCGCGGGGATCCACGATATTCTCACCAAGTGCTTGGGAACGACCAATCCGATCAACGTGGTGATGGCGACCGTCGATGCATTGCGCTCGCTCAAAACGGCGGAGAAGACCGCTGCTTTGCGCGGGAAGAGCGTCAAGGAGATTTTTGCGGCATAATGGCTACCAAGAAGAAGGTCGCGGCGCCCAAAGAGCGCGTCGCACAGATGAAACTCGGCGCGCTCGCTCCGGCGAAGGGGAGCCGACCCAAACGCGTGCGCATCGGCCGCGGACACGGTTCGGGCATGGTGAAGACCGGCGGCGAAGGCGGTAAAGGGCAGACGGTCCGCTCGGGCGGTGGTAAGGGCCCGGCCTTCGAAGGCGGCCAGACGCCGTGGGCGCGTCGCTTGCCGCATCGTCGTGGGTACTCGCAGAAGGCGCGCGATATCGGGCACTTCCGCTCGAGTTTCGCCGTGGTCAATCTCCATCGGCTCGCCGATTGGGATGTTGCCGTCGAAGTCTCGCCTGAGACGCTGAAGGCGCGCGGCATTCTGAGCGATCTTCGCGATGGCGTGAAGGTGCTCGGCGCGGTGAAGGCGGGCAAGACGCTGCCCAGCGGATTGCGTTTCCGCGACATCGTATTTTCGGCCACGGCACGCGAAGCGCTCGTTGCCGCCGGCGCCGTACTGGAGTAGCCGCTACCGATGTTCGATAACCTGCGCGCGGCACTGCTCGTCCCCGATATCCGCAAACGTGTCGGCTACGTGCTGTTCGCGTTCGCGTGGTTCGTTTTCATGATTCACGTTCAACTGCCCAACGTCAACGAACAAGCATGGCAGCACGTATTACAGAGCGGTGCCTTCTACAATCTTCTCGGCTTCCTCTCGGGCGGCGCGCTGCAAAAGCTTTCGGTCATCGCCATGGGGATCACGCCGTACATCAACGCGTCGATCATCATGCAGTTGATGACCGTCGTTCTGCCGCAACTCGAAGAGATGCAGAAGAAGGGCGGCGATGAAGGGCGCAAGCGCATCGGTCAGATTACGCGTTGGTTAACCATCGCGCTGGCGACGCTGCAAGCGACGTTCATGTCGATTTCGATGCGTAATTCTGGCGTGTTTTACGACACCAGCCTGATTTTCTTGTTATTCGCGATCACGATCATGGTTGCCGGAACGATGTTCCTGATGTGGCTCGGCGAACAAATTACCGACAAAGGCATCGGCAACGGTATCTCGCTGATCATCTTCATCGGCATCGTGTTGCGCTACCCCACATATCTCGCCCAGACCTATGCCTCGGCGAGCCAGGGTGCGACGAGTATTCTGAACCTCGTGCTCTATCTCGTGGTCACCATCGCCGCGATCATCGGCATCGTCTTTCTCTATCAGGGCCAACGTCGCGTCCCCGTGCAGCAAGCGCGCCGGACCGTGGGCCGAAAGATGTTTGCCG
>JAJXVC010000164.1 GCA_021782295.1 bacterium
CCGGCCACCCGCACAGCGCGCTCCACGGGATGACGCCCGAGGAGTTTCTATCGCGCTACGAAAATACGCCCGCTCCACAGAAATCACTGGCCGCATGACGGGACCTAGCCCAATGTAAGTGGGCCGGTAGGCTATGAATGGTGTAATCTGACGCACCGATGTGTGCGTAAGGATGCTTTCCAGTGCGGCAATCGTCAATAGAAAAGCGAGGAGCACGGTCGGAGCGAGCCCGTACAGCCACATTGTTCTTGTCTCTAAATTGCCTTGAAGAAGCCCGACGAAACGCCGACGATTCCAAAACATCACTAGGGCAAGACCAATAGCGTAGCAAAACTCCCACGTTACCGTTTTCGACGCTCCGTTGGGAAGAGCAATGGCTAGAGCTACAATCACGGCGAAAATTGCAACGACAGAGATGTCGAGACGAGTTATATTCACGAATGTGATAAATTGTGTTTCGTCAAATTCGCGTAACGATATCGTGCTTGAAATATCCCTCGGCTGGTTCTTCAAAGTTTATTATTCTATCCAAGCCCTGCCGACAAAGAAGCCTAGAGTGGGATATTGCCGTGCTTGCGTTTCGGGCGTTCGACGCGTTTGTTTTCGAGCATCGTGAGCGCGGCGGCAACCGCCCGGCGCGTCGAACGCGCCTCGATGACGTCGTCGATGTACCCGCGCTGCGCGGCAATATACGGGTTGGCGAATCGATCGGTATATTCGTCGATGTACTCCGCCATCTTCGCCGCGGGGTCGCTTGCCGCGGCAATCTCGCGCCGGAAGATCGTTTTCACCGCGCCCTCGGCGCCCATCACGGCAATCTCCGCCGTCGGCCAGGCGAGATTGATATCGGCGCGGATGTGTTTGCTCGCCATAACATCGTAGGCACCGCCGTAGGCTTTGCGCGTGATGACGGTGATTTTCGGCACGGTCGCCTCGGCATACGCATAGAGCAACTTGGCCCCATGCAGAATGATGCCGCCATACTCTTGTTCGGTGCCGGGAAGGAAGCCGGGCACATCTTCGAAGGTGAGGATCGGCACGTTAAACGCATCGCAGGTCCGCACGAAGCGGGCGGCTTTAATCGATGATTTAATGTCGAGGACGCCGGCAAGAACGTTGGGCTGATTGGCGACGATGCCGATGCTGCGCCCGTCGATCCGCCCGAAGCCGACGATGATGTTGCGCGCATACTCCGGTTGGATTTCGAAGAAGACCCCATCGTCGAGAACGGCACGCAGGACGTCGTGCATATCGTAGGGCTTGTTCGGTGAATCGGGGATCAGCGCATCGAGCTCGGGTGCTTCGCGTTGTGCGTCGTCATCGCTCTCGAAGCGCGGCGGATCCTCGAGATTGTTTTGTGGTAGATACGAAAGTAATTCATGGGTTTGGGCGACGAGATCGTCTTCGTCGAGCGCGACGAGATGGGCGACACCGCTCTTGCGCGCATGCGTGCGCGCTCCACCGAGCTCTTCGAAGGAGACCTCTTCGCCGGTGACGGTTTTGATGATCTCGGGACCGGTGATAAACATCTGCGAGATATCTTGCGTCATGATCGTAAAATCGGTGATCGCCGGCGAGTAGACGGCGCCGCCGGCGCAGGGACCGGCGACGAGACTCACCTGTGGAATCACGCCGCTCGCCTGGACGTTGCGCCAGAAAATTTCCGCATAACCGCCGAGCGAAACGACGCCTTCTTGAATGCGCGCGCCGCCGGAATCGTTGATGCCGATCATCGGCGCGCCGGTACGGACGGCGAGGTCCATCACTTTGCAGATTTTTTCGGCGAAGGCTTCGCCGAGCGATCCGCCGAGGACGCTGAAATCCTGCGAGAACAGGAAGACGGGGCGCCCGGCGATCGTTGCGTGGCCGGTAATGACGCCGTCGCCGAGAAATTCGCGGTCGTCGAGACCGAACGCCGTCGTTCGATGCGTCACGAACGCATCGAGTTCGTGAAAACTCTGCGGGTCGACGAGCGCCTCGACACGTTCGCGCGCGCTGCGTTTCCCGCGCGCGTGCTGGCGGTCGATCCCCTCCGCGCCGGTCGGTTCGAGGGAGAGCGCGCGTCGGCGCGCGAGTTCGGCGTATTTTTCCTGCGTCGTCTTCATCGCCGATGGGCTTTGCGCGCCCGGCGGGTCCCCCCTCTGCGTTGAGGCGAATAGGCGCTCATGAATCGAGAACGCAGCTATACGTGGGACGACCCGATGGAACTGATCGCGGCGATGGGGCGCGAGGAGAGCCATTTGGGTTGGATGCAGGGGATGATCGAAGGACGGCTGCCGGCACCGGCCCTCGGCTCGACGCTCGAACTCCGACCGATCGAAGCGAGCCTGGAAGCGATGATTTTCGCGATGCCGCTTCGGGAGTGGATGCTGAACCCGGCGGGAGTGATCCACGGTGGAGTTTTGGCGACGCTGTTGGATTCGGCGATGACGCTCGCGGTGATCGCCCGCCTCGACCGAAGCACGATCGCCACCACCACGACCCTCACGACGCATTTCGTGCGTCCGCTCCTCGCCGACGGGAGCGAGGTTCGTGCGCGCGCAGAGGTCCTGCACGCCGGGCGCACCCACGCGACGGCGCGCGCCGAGCTGACCGATGCAAAGGGGCGCCTTATTGCGCATGGCGACGCGGCATTTGCGATCATTCCCATGCCGTTCGGGTCGCCGTAGCGCCGCGAGCGCGCCGACGATTCTCGGAATCCTCTCGGTAAATTCTCCCGTTTGTCCTCGGCGCTCGCGTACGATACCGCCATGAAAATCAGCGATTCGCGAAGCATGCTGACGGTCATCTTGGGCGGAGCGCTCTTTCTGGGCGGAATGGCGTACGGTGCGAAGCTCCAGCCGTCGACGCAGAAAGATCTTCTGGTGGCGATGAAAGGCGAAGCATTCGCCTATGCAAAGTACACGGTGTTCGCCGATGAAGCCCGCGCGCACGGACACCCGAACGTTGCGGCACTCTTCGAACGAACGGCAAAAACGGAACTAACCGCTCATTTTGCGACACACGCGCTACAGTACGGACTCGTTCGCGATACCGCGGCGAATCTTCGGAACGCGATCGACGGCGAGAATTATGAGAGCACCTCGATGTATCCGCACATGGCGACGCGTGCGCGCTCGGTCGGCGATAGCGGCGTCGCCGCGATCTTCACCGCGGTCGGAAAGGATGAGGCGGTTCACCGCGATCGCTTTAAGGCGGCTCTCGCCGCGCTGCGCAAAAAGGGCGGTCGGTAACCGCCGAGTGGCTACGCGATGCCGGCGGGTTCGCGCGAGCGCTGGTGGGCGAAGAGCCGGTCGACGATAACGTAGAGGTTGTCGCAGGTCTCAAGGAACGAGAGAATGTGCGGCGAGACACGGCGCCACGATTCGACGAACGCAAAGGGTTTTTGAACGAGTACTTCGCGCTGCCAGGTTGGAAGCGTGCGCAGGAGCGTTCGATGCAAATCGTCGCTCTCGCCGAGGTGTGAACGCCACATCGGCGTTAGACGAAGGCTCGCGCTAATGCGTTCCTCCTCGTCGCGCAGGCGGGCAAATGTTTCAAAAAAATCGTTGACGAGCGTCAGGCAGTCGTCGACATGGATATCCTGCGAACGCCGCGGAATGGTGGTGACGAGGTGCCGCAGGTGCGCGGCGCATGCGCGCGCGGAAGATGTAAGTTCGCTCACGGGAGGCTCAGGCCGCCACGCATTTCGCGGCGCCGACTGCGGTACGAAGCGCATCGACGACCTCGACGTCAAAGAGTGTGCCGCGGTGCGCCTCGATGTAGGCGAGCACCTCTGCGGCTTCGTAGGTCGGTGCGTACGAGCGCACCGAGGTCATCGCATGGAACACGTCGGCAACGGCGACAACGCGAGCTTCGAGCGGAATCTCATTACCGATAAGATGGTCGGGATAGCCCGATCCGTCGATGCGCTCGTGATGCGATCGAACGGCGCCGGCAAATCGCGCAATGATCGTCTCTCGCGCGACGATCTCCTGACTATCGCGGGAGTGATTCTCGACGATACCGTGTTTCTGGGGGGGTAGCACGGTACCGTCGAGAATGTTTTTCGGCAGACGGATCTTGCCGATATCGTGAAGGCGACCGACGTTTGCACAGTCGCGTGCGATGTCGCTGCTGCAGCCCATTGCGAGCGCGATGCGCATGGAGAGCGATCCCACCGCGTTGGAGTGCGCGGCGAGATCGGGACTCACGATTGCAAGTGCTGCGATCGTGCCGTCGATATAGGTGCTTTCAGAGGATGCTCGGTGCGCTTCGATCTCGCGGAGTTGCAAATCGACGACGTTCCGCAGATGGTCGAGCCGTCGTGTGACGAGCGATCGGCCATGCGGAGCGACGCTACGGAGGTAGTCGGAGATCGCGGCGTCGAGAAGATGGGCGATATCGAGGGGTGAGGCGGAGTGCGTTTCACGCGCCACCCAGGAGATGATACCGGCATCGTTCCCATCGCGCGCGACGCCTTCGATGCGTTTCCCTAAATCGTGGAACGCAGCGTTCAGTTCGGGATAACGCTCCCGCAAGACGGGCGGGCGATGGGCGATCATTCTCGAAGCCCTGCTGTTAGAGGACGATGGGCGGATAGATCGCGACGATGATGGTGGTGATGGCGATAATTGCGGCGGTCATGAAGTTCTCCTCAGCATGGAAAGGGTGAAGAATCGACCTCATGGTAACCGGCGTGAAGTATCTGCGTATATAGTCCAAATGGAGTAGAACGTTGCGCGCTGCGCTTTTAGATATAACGTCGTTCCTTCGCGATTGCGAGC
>JAJXVC010000165.1 GCA_021782295.1 bacterium
ACGATACGAGTTATGGGCTCGCTTGCGATCCGCTGCGCCTCGATGCCGTCGATCGCGTTTATTTAGAGAAGCGGCGCCCCGATCACAAGCCGCTCACGTTGCATGTCGCCGGCGTCGCCGAGCTTCTCGAGTATGCACCCGGGAACGTCGTGGCGGCGACCGTTGCCAAACGGCTTCTCCCCGGCCCGGTGACGCTGCTCGTCGCGCGCCCATCATTCATCAGCGAAGAGATTACCGCGGGGCAGCCGACGCTGGGAATGCGGGTTCCCGACGAAGCGCTCGCGCGCGCCATCCTCGACCGCTGCGGGCCGCTAGCGATCAGTAGCGCGAATGCCAGCGGCGACCCACCCTATAGGGGGCGTGGCGGATCGGAACGGCTTCCAGCGGCCGATCTCATCGTCGAAAACGGGCCGACCCGTTACGACGGCGAAGCAGCAATAGTGGATTGTACGAGAGAGCGTCCGTTGGTGATACGTGAAGGAACGCTGAGTTTCGAACTTATCGAGGCCCGACTCGGTATGGCGGAGCGGCACGTCGTAAAGGCGCGCCGATGAGGTCGCTCGCGCGATTCGCGCCGTTGTTCGCGGCGGCGTTCGTTTTGCTCGCCGCTGCCAAACCCGCCGCGCATCCCACGGCGAGCCCTGCTGCAAAATCGCAGACGCAGTTTACGTTCGGCGAATGGAACATTCATACGGCGCTCGTCGACTTTAATTTAAAAACCAACGATTTTAGCGCTCCGCAACACGTTCTCGTGACGCGCGATGGAACCACCATCGATGCAGACCGCGCGAATGGAAACGCAAAAAGTGGGCAGGCAATGCTCTTTGGCCATGTTGTGTTGCATGACAAAAACGGAGATCTCGGTGGGCTGAGCAGCGCCAAAAAAGCCTCCGGGCGCGGCCCGGCGACCCTCACCGCCGATAAAATGACGATCGACGAGAAAACGCGCATCTATACCGCCGTGGGGCACATGCACTACACGCAAGCCGATACGACCGTCGACGCACAGAGCGGAAAACTCAACGACGTCACGCACGAACTCGATTTACACGGTAACGTGCACGTGCGACAGGGCGCGCGTTCCCTGATCGCCGACCACGTGATCTATAATACGATTACCGGACAGGCCCAGGCTGAGGGCAACGTCGTCCTTCGCTTCCCGAGCCAAATTCGTGAATCGGTTGCGACCCCCAAGCCGATCGTTATCAAGAACCCGAAGATCATCCATCGTTAGGGTGCTGAGTTAGCCGTTCAATGGAGCGCTCGCTCTTTGAGGAATCGATGTCGGGGAGCGTACCGCTCGCGGCACGGATGCGTCCGCGCACGCTTGACGAAATTCTCGGCCACGAAGAAGTGCTCGGCAGCGGAAGTCCGCTGCGCATCTCTCTCGACCGCGGTGCGTTACCCTCGCTCTTGCTCTGGGGCCCACCGGGAAGCGGAAAAACCACGATTGCGCGCGCGGTCGCCGCAACCGTCGGCGCGCATTTCGAACAAATTTCGGCAGTGAATGCGGGGCTCGCCGATGTGCGGCGGATCGTCGCCGACGCGCGCGAGCGCCGCGCGGTGGGGCGGAACACGCTGCTCTTTCTCGACGAGATCCATCGCTTTAATAAAGCGCAGCAAGACGCGCTCTTGCCTGATGTCGAAGAAGGTACGATCGCGTTGATCGGTGCGACGACCGAAAATCCGTCGTTCGAGGTGAATCCCGCGCTGCTCTCACGCCTTCGCGTCGTCGTGCTCGCGCCGCTCGACGAAGCGGCCATGCGGCGCATCATCGAGCGTGCCCTCTCCGATAGCGAGCGCGGACTCGGTGCGCAACATCTCGAGCTGTTGCCCGAAGCGCTCGCAGCATTGGTTGCGATGGCGAGCGGCGATGCGCGTTCGGCGCTCGGCGGTTTAGAGTTCGCGGCGAGTATCGCACCGGTGCACGAAGGTGTGCGGCGCATCGATCTCGAGAGCGTGCGCGCGGCGATGTTACACCGCGGAGCCCACGATAAGAGCGGCGATCGACACTTCGATACGATTAGCGCGTTTATTAAATCGATTCGGGGCAGCGATGCCGATGCGAGCATCTATTGGTTGGCGCGTCTGCTCGACGCCGGCGAGGACCCGCTCTTCGTTGCGCGACGCCTGGTGATTCTTGCCTCTGAAGATGTCGGTCTGGCCGATGCGGCGGCGCTTCCGTTGGCAATGGCCGCACAGCAAGCGGTGCATTTCGTCGGGATGCCGGAAGGCTATTACCCGCTCGCGCATGCAACGCTCTACCTTGCGCGAGCGCCGAAAAGCAATGCCGTCGGCCGCGCCTATTCCGCCGCGCTCGCCGACGTGACGCAGGGATCTCGCGATCCGGTGCCGCTCCATCTGCGGAACGCGCCGACCGGCCTGATGCGATCGTTAGGCTACGGGCGCGATTATATTTACACGCACGACGATCCTGAGAAACCGCAGGAGTTTCTGCCGGAGCGGTTGCACGGACGCCGCTATTTCGAGCCGTAATGCGCGATCGCATCTATCTCGATCATGCCGCAACGACGCCGATCTCGGCTGCCGCACGCGACGCCTATATCCAAGCGTTAGCAAGCGATTATAACCCGAGTTCGTTGCACGCCGAGGGGCGAGCAGCGCATGCGCTGCTCGATACGGCTCGCGACCGCGTTGCAAACGCGCTCGGCGTTCCGCGCAGAAATATTCGTTTCACCGGCGGCGGTTCGGAGAGCGACTCGCTGGCGATCCTCGGCGTCGCCGGAGCGGCTCGCGACGACCGGCGCCGTCGGATATTGGTCGGTGCGACCGAACATCACGCCGTGCTACATGCCGCGCGTGCGCTCGAGCGCGACGGCTTTGAGATCGTTACCCTCCCGGTCGATCGCGAAGGTCGCATCGACGCCGATGCCTATCGCCGCGAACTCGACGAGCGAAGTTTGCTCGTTTCGATCCACCTCGCCAATAACGAGACCGGCGTGCTGCAGCCGATTCCGCTCTTGGCGGCGCAGGCGCACGCCGCAGGCGCGCTCTTTCACACCGATGCGGTGCAGGGTGCGCGCTGGCTCGATTGCCGCCTCGACGCGTTGGGAAGCGATCTGCTTTCGATCTCGGGGCACAAATTCGGCGCGCCCAAAGGTGTCGGCGTCCTCGCGCTGCGCAGCGAGATCGCGCTCGAACCGCTGATCTACGGCGGTGGCCAAGAGTACGGATCGCGGGCGGGAACCGAGAACGTTCCCGGGATCTGCGCCCTTGCCGTCGCGCTCGAACGCGCGGTCGAGCAGCGCGCGGAGTCGGTGAAGCGGGTCACGCTGCTGCGCACCGGCTTCGAGGAGCGAGCCCGGCGCTCCATAGCGGCGCTCCAGATCAACGGCGCCGACGCCGAGCGGTTGCCCAATATTTCGAGCTTCGCGATCTCCGGGATCGAATCGGAGGCGCTCCTCATGAGGCTCGATCTCGACGGCATCGCCGCCTCGGCCGGAAGTGCGTGCACCTCCGGGGTCTTCGAGCCGAGCCACGTGATCGCCGCGATGGGGCTTGAGAGCACGCTACAGCGCGGGGTCGTGCGCTTTTCCTTCGCTCCGGAGAGCGAGGAACGTGCGGTGCAGGCCGCAGGCGAGATCCTCGTTGCCGCAGTCGAGCGCTTGCGTTAGCAAGCCTCCGGGGGGGCAGTCGCGAAAGGGGAGGTCATTATGACCAATGACGCCTCTACACTTCACGCGGTGCTCGATTACGGTGTCGGCGGCGGCGCCTTCCTCGCCGGCCTCGCGCTCATCATCGCTGCAATTGCGTTCGCTCGAACCTTCGGTCGTCTGAACAAGACGCTTGAAGTCGTCGATAGTCAGATCGGCGATATCGGCCCGGCCGCTGCATCGACGCTGCAACATGTCAGCGGTGCGGCAAGTGGTGCCGAACAAGCCGTCGGCCACCTGGCGACGGCGGCAAAATCGCTAGAAGGTGCGGCTTCGGCGCTCGCGCAAACCGCCGAACTTTCGAAGAGTGCGGTCGTGCCGGGCGTAACGAGTTTCGGCGAAAGTATGAATATCGTCGCCGACCGTTTGAAACGCTTTGTCGGTGGGAACGATCCTCGTGGAGGAAATGCGGCGTGAGTAATCGCCCCAACGGCGGTGGGTTCGTTATCGGCTTATTGATCGGTGCCGCAATCGGCGCGGCCGCCGCAATTTTGCTCTCCGACGAAGAGACGCGCGACGTGGTTATCGGACGAGCGCGCGAAGCGAGCAACCAAGCAGCTGATGCGACCGAAGATCTTCGCGACCGCGTCGGTGAAGCAACGGCGGCGTGGCAAAGCAATGCCGCCGATCTCTACGAACGCGGTCGAACGATCTTAGAGCAAGCGCGTGCGACGGGGGATGGCCATTCCGAGAACGGCCACACCGAACAGCGACCGGACGGGGCGTAGTGGCGCGCGTGGATATCAATATGCAAGTACGATCGGTGAACGGGTCGATCGCCGTGGTATCGCTCGACGGCGAAATCGACGTTTATACATCCCCGAAGGTCAAAGATTTTATCGGAAAACTTATCGATAAAGGCACCTATACGTTTGCGATCGATCTACAAAACGTTCGCTATATCGATTCGACCGGGTTAGGCGTCCTCATCGGTGGGCTCAAACGCGTGCGCGAACACGGCGGTGCGGTAACGCTTGTTTCGACAAATCCGCAGACACGGAAAATTTTCGATATTACCGGACTCATTAAAGTGTTCGATATCTACGACAGCGTCGATGATGCGGTCAAAG
>JAJXVC010000166.1 GCA_021782295.1 bacterium
AGGGCACGCCGCGCTCGCCCTCTATGCGCCGACTGCCGACGATGCCGTGCCGGGCTGCGCGCCGTTGTAGAGTTCGAAAAACGAATCGAGATGCGAACGATATTGCTCGAGCGCTTCATTCCAGAGCGCAAGCGTCGAACGCCCGGTCACCGTAATCTGATAGACGCGCCGCGCCGGCCCGCATTCACGAGAATCCCACCACGACGAGATGTAGCCGTCGCGCTCGAGGCGGCGGAGCGCCCGATAGAGCGAGCTGGGGTCGGTGCTGACGTCGAAGCGTTCGCGTAAGGTCTTCATGATTTCGTATCCGTGCAGGTCGCTGTGGTTCAACATGACCAGCAGCCACGCGAGCATAAAATTCTTCGGCATACCGCGGGGCGGCATTCCGCTCTCCCGGCCGATCACCGGGACGGCGGCATTTTCATCGCGTAGGTACAAAAAACCACTTCCGCCCGCTCGCGCGGACGGCCTCCGACGGGTTCTGTGACGTCCTACAAGATTAGAGATTCCTGGGAACGATCCTGCGCCTGCCCCTCTACCCAAGCATCGGCAGCACCGGAAAATCGCCGGCGAGTACCGGAGCTGCGGGGCGCCCCAGCCAGCGCTCCAGCACGGTTGCATAGACGCTTCGAAAATCGGTTGTGAAGCGAAGATTCCCGGAATCGCGATCGGCAAGATCGGGGTACGCTCCGTAGATTCCGCCGCGAAGCGCTTTCCCGACCAGGAAGAGCGGCGAGGCTTCGCCGTGGTCGGTTCCCGCGCTCCCGTTCTGCGCGATGCGTCGGCCGAACTCCGAGAAGGTCATCGCGAGCACCCGCGCGTCATTGCCGTGCTCGGCGAGATCGTCGTAGAACGCGGCGAGCGCATCGGAGAGCTCGCCGAGCAGACGATCCTGCGTCAGCTGCTGATGCACGTGCGTGTCGTAGGAAGCATGCGCAATATACAGGACGCGCGTGCCGGAACTCTTTGCGGCGATCTGCGCAGCCAGTGCCAGGCTGCGCCCCAACGACGTCGCCGGATAGCTCGCTTTCGTTCGATAACCCGCGATCAACCGCGGCAGTTCCTCCGCTCCGCTCTGCGCGTTCTCCGTAATCTCGGTGACATGCGCGAGATAGGGCGAAGAGAACGGGAGCGCGCGATCGCTGAGTATACCGTGAAAAGCGCGGCGCACCGGCACGTTGCGATTGCCGACGAAGCCGTACCCACGTGCATGCGGAATCGCCGGCACATCGACGCGATTCCCGATCATCACCTCGGGCAACACTTGCGCGATCGATACGCCGGCGAAGAGCTCGCCCGGGGGGATCTGCGCTTCGTCGAGGTAGCGCCCGAGCCAGCCGGTATGTTCGTAGCGCTCGGGGGCGGCGGTCTGCCAAATCTCGGTCGAGCGAAAATGCGAGTGATTCGGATGCGGATAGCCGACGCCCTGAACGACCGCGAGCATGCCACGATCGTAGAGCGCCTTCATGGAGCGCATCGCCGGGTTCAAACCGATGCGGGCGTCGAGCGCAAGCACGTCCTTCGCCGGAATCGCCAAGTGCGGGCGTAGGCGATAGTAGAGCGGGTCGCCGTGCGGCACCACGCAATTGAGGCCGTCGTTTCCGCCCTGCAGATTGATGAGCACCAAGACGCGATTCTCCGCGCCGGGCAGCCCGGGGCGCAGCGTCGCGGAGAGCGCGCGTGCGAAGACGTGCTGCGGATTCGCCACGAGCGCCAACCCACCGAGCGTCCCCAGCATGAATTTCGAGCGTTTCATCGGGTCACCGTTCTTTCTCCCGCCGTCACGCGAGCGTGAAGGCCGGCATCGCGAGCGTCAGATAGGCGCCGCCGCGCAGGCGTTGGTCAGCGTTTTGTTCGCCGTTGAGGTAGCGTTCCAAATCGGTGCGCGCTGCAGGCGAAGCATCGCCCTGCAGTAGTTCCGTCGTCAGTACGGCCGCAGCGTGAGGCGCATCGGTCGGCACCTCGGCGAGCCACGAACTTTCGATCGCGCGACCCGTAATGAGCCCGGCGAGAAAATTATCGCGTGCGATCGCCATGTCGCTGGTGATCCAATTCTCTCCGCCCGGCCACCCGGCGACGTTCGGCGGCGAGAAGAGGACTTGCCCCATCGCGCGGAGCGCCGGGCGCGAACGTGGATCGATGCGCGTCATTCCGACGGCTTTGTGCGCACCCACGAGGAGCTCCACCGGGCTCTTCACCAACGCGCGATAGGCCCGTTTGGAGTAAAAAGCGTTGCTGCGGAAGAGCGTTGCGAGTACCGGATGCAATTCAAAATCGTTCGCGCGTAGTAACGACGCCGTCGCGTTCACCAGACTTTCCTCGGGGTCGTTATAGAGGAAGGCATTCAATAGGCTCGTCGCCCAGAAACGCGCGCACTGCGGCTGTTCGAAGATGATATCGACGATATCGTTCCCGTCGAAGTTTCCGGTGCGACCGAGGAAGCGTTTCACGCCATCGTCGTGTTTGCGCGGGTTGTAGCGCGCAACACCGCGCAGCGGAAAAACTTCGTAGCCGGTCCAGGCGCGCGCCGATTGGCGCACGTCCTCTTCGGAATAAGCGCCGAGGCCGAGCGTAAAGAGCTCCATGAGTTCGCGTGCGTAGTTTTCGTTGGGGTGCGCTTTGTTGTTCCGTGCGTTATCGAGATAGAGCAGCATCGCCGGATCGCTCGAGACCGCCTTCGTAAGTTCGCGCAGATTGCCGAGGGCGGAGCGACGAAAGAGCTGGTTCTGATCGAAAGTCATCTTTGCGGTGACGTTTTTCTGCAGCGATGCCGTTGTAAAATGGCCGTGAAAGTAGAACGTCATCTTTTCTTGAAGCGGGGAAGCGCCGTCGAGCATCCGCTGCAACCACCACTGTTGCAACGCCAGAAGCGAGCGAAACTCGCCCTTTCGAATCTGTTTGAAGATTTTCAGTCGCTCGGCGTCGTTGTGACGCAATGCGCGAAGGCCACCGTGCGCTTCGAGGAATGCGACGGCGTCAAAAAGCTCCCCGGGCGCAGCGAGTTCGTCGGCCGCCGGAAGTTGCATCAGCGTATCGACCGCCCGATTCATCCCCATCGCAGCGACGCGAGCGATCTCGCTCGGCGTCCCTCCGAACCCGGCGCGGCGAAGCAGGTGTGCCGCGCATCGCTGCGTCCACGCGCCGCGAAACGGCGCCAGCGCGCTGCTCTCGTCGAGCGCGCCTGCAGGGCGCACGAGCCCCGGAATATCAACATGTCTTGGAATCGGTCGTGCCTCGCCCATCGGCCCCTCCTCGTGCTTACACTCGTTCCCATCACTCTAGGCGGCGATGCGACGCGAAGCATGAGAGGGCGATGAAAAACGCCGGGGCTTTTTGGTCGGCGAGAGCGAACCCAGGCGACCATGCAATTGCCGACCCACCTCGACACCACCGACGATCGCTTTTCCCGCAACGCCGCCCGCATGGAGGGGTTGGTCGCAGAATTACGCGAGCGTTTACGAAAAGTCCAGGCCGGAGGCGGCGCCGATGCCGTCGCCAAACACCGCAAGCGCGGAAAACTCACGGCGCGCGAACGCATCGAGCGCCTCATCGATCCGGGCAGCGACTTCCTCGAACTCGGAGCGCTCGCGGCGAACGGCATCTATAACGACGACGCGCCTTCGGCGGGCGTGGTTACCGGCATCGGTTTCGTCGAAGGGCAGCAATCCGTCATCGTTGCCAACGATGCGACGGTGAAAGGCGGAACGTACTATCCGCTCACCGTTAAGAAGCATCTGCGCGCGCAAGAGATCGCCGAGCAGAACCATCTGCCCTGCATCTACCTCGTTGACTCCGGCGGCGCATTCTTACCGCTTCAGGACGAGGTCTTTCCCGACCGCGATCATTTCGGCCGCATCTTCTACAATCAAGCGCGCATGTCGGGCAAGCGTATTCCGCAGATCGCCGCGGTGATGGGCTCCTGCACCGCCGGCGGCGCCTATGTTCCCGCGATGAGCGATGAGACCGTCATCGTCAAGGGGAACGGCACGATTTTCCTCGGCGGCCCACCGTTGGTCAAGGCCGCGACCGGCGAAGAGGTGAGCGCCGAGGATCTCGGCGGGGCAGATGTTCACACCCGCATCTCCGGCGTCGCCGACCATTTCGCCGAGAACGACGAACAAGCGCTCGCGATCGTGCGGGAGATCGCCCGTAACCTCCATCGCGAAAACCCGCGCCAGTGGGACACCGCGAAGCCGCAACCCCCGGCCTACGATCCACGTGAGATCTACGGCATCATTCCCGATGATAGTCGCGCAAGTTACGACGTGCGCGAAGTCATCGCGCGGCTCGTCGACGCATCGGAGTTCCACGAATTTAAGGCCCGCTACGGGACAACCCTCGTCTGCGGCTTTGCGCGAATCGAAGGGCACCCCATCGGTATCGTCGCCAATAACGGCATTCTCTTTAGCGAAAGCGCGGTGAAGGGAGCGCACTTTATCGAGCTCTGCGCGCAGCGCGGCACACCGTTGCTCTTCTTGCAGAACGTTACCGGCTTCATGGTCGGGCGCGAATACGAAAACGGCGGTATCGCCAAGGATGGGGCGAAGCTGGTGACGGCGGTCGCCTGCGCCGAAGTGCCGAAATTCACCGTCGTCATCGGCGGCAGCTTCGGTGCCGGGAATTACGGCATGTGCGGGCGCGCGTATTCGCCGCGCCAATTGTGGATGTGGCCGAACGCACGCATCAGCGTGATGGGTGGGCCGCAAGCCGCAGGCGTTCTGACGTCAGTGCG
>JAJXVC010000167.1 GCA_021782295.1 bacterium
TTCCTGCATGCCCAAACACCGGGCAGAGAACCGTGTTAATCGAACGACTGATCGAAGCGCTGGGCGCGGAAGCCGTCAAGACCTCTCCGGAGGATCTTGCATGTTACTCCTTCGACGCCTACAGCCAGGGCGTGTTGCCCAGTGCGGTGGTGCTGCCAAGCTCCGCCGCGCAGGTGAGCGCGGTGGTAAAGATCGCCCGCGATCTCGAGGAACCGATCATCGCCCGCGGTTCCGGAACCGGGCTCTGCGGCGGCGCGGCACCCGCCCGCGCCGGAGTCGTCCTCTCGTTCGCGCGGATGAACCAGCTCATCGAGCTCGATATCGAGAATCGCCGGGCGCGCATCGCGCCGGGACTCGTCAATCTCCAACTCAGCGAGCGCATCGCATCGACCGGCTTTTTCTACGCTCCCGATCCCGCCTCGCAGCGCGCGAGCACGATCGGGGGAAATATCGCCACCAACGCCGGTGGGCCGCACTGCCTCGCCTATGGAACGACCGTCAACCACGTGCTGGCGCTCGAGATCGTCGACGAGCGCGGCGAGTGTTTTACCACCGCCGTCGAGGATCTCGGATACGACCTCACCGCGCTGCTGGTCGGGAGCGAGGGAACGCTGGGCATCGTTACCTCGGCCTGGGTTCGCCTGCTCCGCATTCCGCCGACCACCGGCGTCTGGCTCGCCGCATTCCCGAGTATCGAGAGCGCATCGGAGGCGGTCAGCGCGATCGTCGGCGCGGGAATCGTCCCGACCGCCCTGGAGATGATGGACGCCACGATCGTGCGTGCAGTTGAGAGCGCGTATGCCGCGGGCTATCCCGCCGACGCGGCGGCGGTCCTGCTCGTCGAATCCTCCGGCGAGCCCGAGGAGGTTGCAAGCGCCGACGCCGCCATCGCGCGAATCGCCCGCGCCCACGGCGCAACGAAGTGGCAGGCAGCGACGAGCGCCGAACAACGCGAAGCGCTGTGGCGCGGACGCAAGGGCGCGGCGGGCGCGATCGGACGCATTGCGCCGAATTACTACACGCAAGATGTCTGTGTCCCGCGCACGCGCTTACCCGAGATGCTCGCGACCGTCGATGATGCGGCAAAGCAGCACGGAATCGTCGTCGGCAACGTCTTCCATGCCGGCGACGGGAACCTGCACCCGCTGCTGCTCTACGATAAGCGCGAGAAGCGACAGGTCGCTGCGGTCATCGAGATCGGCAACATCGTGTTAGCCCGCGCCGTCGAACTCGGCGGGACGATTAGCGGCGAGCATGGTGTCGGCATCGAGAAACGCAACGGCATGTCGATGGTCTATCGCACCGAGGATCTCGCGGCGATGGCGAACGTGCGCGATCTCTTCGACCCGCATGCACTCCTCAACCCCGAGAAAATTTTTCCCTCGGGGATCTCCTGTCGCGAGATGCGCACGTGAACGACGCAGCGATCTCCGCCGCGCTCGCCGATGCCTGCGCGCACCATCGCCCGGTTGCGCTGCGCGCAGGCGGCGTCTTTTCCGGTATGCATCGCCGCGTCATCGACGCCGACGAACTCGATCTTCGCTCGCGGCGTGCGATTCGCGAGTACGAACCGCGCGATCTGACGATCGCCGTTGAATGCGGGATGACCGCGGCGCAATTAGAGCAGACGCTGCGCGAGCATCGTCAGTTTCTCCCGCTCGACGCGCCCGATGCTCCGCAAGCGAGCGTCGGCGGCGTGCTTGCCGCTGCGTGGAGCGGCCCGCGCCGACACCGCTACGGACGCCCGCGCGATCTCTTGATCGGGAGCGAATTTGCGCTCGCCGACGGTACGCTCGCACGCGCAGGCGGCATGGTGGTCAAGAACGTCGCCGGGTACGACCTGAGCAGGCTCTTCGTCGGATCGATGGGCTCGCTTGCGCTCCTGCTGCGCGCGAACTTCAAAACGCTGCCGCTCCCGGAGTCTACCCGCATCTTTCTCGCCGCGCTTCCCGATGGAACGCGCGAACGCGCGTTCTCGCAGGTGCGCAATCTCCGCCCCGAGCCCGCTGCCGCCTGGTGGATCGCCGGATACGACCGCGAAATCGACGGTGATCCGGGCGACGACGGACGGATCGCGATTCTTCTCGAATGCGATAACGCATTGCTCGAGCGAGCGACACTGGATTGGCGCGCGGCACTCGGCCGCGCGGGAATTCCCGAGACGCGGCTACTCGATGCCGGCGCGCATGCCTCGTTCACGCGGTTGCTTGACGCGCCGATGCGCCTCCCCGGCAACAACGCGTTGAGTTATCGCAGCCCCTCGCTTCCATCGCAGGCCCTCGCGCTCGCGGACGGCATCGCCGATGTCATCGATCGTTTCGACATGCAGCGCGATCTGCTCGTCGATATCATGAACGGCGACGTAACGGTCCGCGCCGTCGGCGACGCTGCGAGTTTCACCCACGTCGTCGGAATGCTCGACGACGCGCTGCACGACCGCGCGCCGCGTGCGCGCATCCTCGCCGGCGGCGGAGAGGTTCACGACCGCCTCGATTGCTTCGGTCTGCTGCCCAATGCGCTTGCGCAGATGCGTGCGCTGAAAGAGCGTTTCGATCCGCACGGTATTCTCAATCCGGGGATCGCGTTTTTCGACGGTCTGCACGCATGAAGGTCAATGCCGAGATCTTTGCGGCGACACGCATCGTTCTACGAAGCCCCGTCCGCCGCCGAATGCTGTTTCAACGCCCGCGTTTCGTCGGCGATCTCGCACGCTTTTTGTGGCTCGTCGTTCCGGCTGCAGAGCGATCGTTGCGACGGATACGCGAACGTGCGCATCGCATTCCCGACCCGCTTTTGCGCAGGGAAGCGCTGGCGAGCATCGAGACAAAATCCTACCATGTCGCGGGAGCGGCAGTGTTGGCAACGTTTTTGCCGCCAACGTCGATGCGCGCGTATATCGATGTGGTCGCACCATTGGAGAGCATCTACGATTATCTCGACAACCTCTGCGACCGGCACCCGACGACGCGGCCGGAAGCATTCCCCGTCCTGCACCAGGCCATCACCGACGCGTGCGATCCGGGGGCGCCGCTCCGCGATTACTATATCTCCGGCCCTTGCGGAGAGGACGGCGGATACCTGCGCGATCTCGTTCTCGACGTGCAGAGTCATTTGCGCGCGATCGATGGGATCGATGCGGTGCTCCCCTTTGCGCGCGAAGCCGCCTCGCTCTACGCACGCATGCAGAGTACGGTACACGGCGATGCCGAGAACCGCGTTCGCTCCTGCCGACTCTGGTTCGACGAACGACGCACCACCTTTGCGCACCTGCGTTGGAATGAATTCGTTGCCGCGACCGGCTCGCAGTTCCAGGTCTACGCGCCGCTCTTCGCGTTGCTCGCCGGCGGGCCGGCGAACGTCGCCGCTGCTTACGAAGCATATTTTCCCAACGTCGCCGCGATTCACGTTTTACTCGACTCGTTCATCGATCGCGCGGAAGATCGCGAACACGGCGATTTAAATTTGGTCGATGCAAGCGACGCACCCGACGAGATCGTTGCGCGCTTCGCCGCGCTCGTCACCGATGCCGACGCCGCGCTGCGCAAGCTCGTCGCTCCACGCGCGCACCGCTTCGTATTGCGCATCATGGCGCTCTTCTATCTTTCGCACCCGAAAATCGAGCGCGAAGGCTATACCGCCGAAGCCGAAGCCTTGCTCGAATCCCTCGAGCGATCGTTCGCCGCGACCTAGATCGTCGCTGCAACTCACCGTTCGCTCGCCGCGTTCCATGAGTAATCGGAGGATTCCATGCGCGTACTACTCCTCGGCGGGACCGGATTTATCGGAAAGCATTTGCAGGCGGCCTTACTCGCGCGCGGAGACGAGGTGTTGCTCGCGAGCATGCGCGACCCGTCGACGGCGGCGAAGCACGCATCCGGCTGCGATGTTATCGTCAATCTCGCCGGCGAACCGATCGCTCAACGCTGGAGCCCGGCGGCGAAGGATCGCATCGCCGCGAGCCGCATCGCGGCGACCTCCGCGTTCCTCTCCGCCCTAGCCGCGCATCAGCCGCGCCCGCACGCTTTTGTCGCCGCCTCGGCGATCGGTTACTACGGCAGCAGCGAGACGGCGACGTTCGATGAGGGCAGCCCTGCGGGGAGCGACTTTTTAGGAAAGCTCTGCGCCGAATGGGAGCGCCGCTCGCTCCAAGCGCAGGCGCTCGGCCTGCGCGTGAGCCTCGTCCGCACGGGCGTCGTGCTCGGCCTCGACGGCGGGGCGCTCGCGAAGCTCTTGCCGATCTTTCGACTCGGCCTCGGGGGAATCGTCGGAAGCGGAAAGCAGTGGTTCTCCTGGATTCATATCGAGGATCAGATCGCGATCTACCTCGCCGCAATCGATGGTGCCGAGGGCATCCTCAATGCAACGGCGCCTACGCCGGTCACGAACGCCGAGTTCACCGCGGCGCTCGGCGCAGCGCTCCATCGCCCGGCGATCCTACCCGTACCGGCCTTCGCGCTGCATGCGCTGCTCGGCGAGGGTGCGTCGGTCGTGCTCGAAGGGCAGCGCGTCCTGCCGACGCGGACGCTCGCCGGCGGTTATCGCTTCCGCCATCCACAGATCGCCGCGGCGCTCGCGGATCTGCTCGCGCGCTGAGCCGAACCTTGCGCTTGACAGCGCTGGGTACGATAGGAATGGATTCCTCGTTAGGTGAGGCGTCTGCACGTTGGAGAGGCCGCTACCCGGAAAGGTCGAGAGACCCCAATGGGTAACCAGGCACCGTCGAGTCAAGG
>JAJXVC010000168.1:0-4281 GCA_021782295.1 bacterium
CGCCGACGGGCAGGCCGCCGCCGATGACCTTGCCCAGCGTCGTCAGGTCGGGGCGGATGCCGAGCCGTTCTTGCGCTCCTCCGCGGGCGACGCGAAAGCCGGTCATCACTTCATCGAAAATCAACAACGCATCGTGTGCGTCGCAGATCGCGCGCAGTCCCGGCAGAAACTCGGCGCGCGGCGCGATGTATCCCATGTTGCCGACGAACGGCTCGACGATAATCGCCGCAATCTCTTTGCCGCGTTCGGCAAAGACCGCGCGCACCGCCTCGATATCGTTATACGGAACGACGATGGTATCGGATGCCGTGCCGCTCGTAACACCCGGCGAGTTCGGAACCCCGAGCGTCAGCGCGCTCGACCCGGCCGCGATGAGAAACATATCGGCGGCGCCGTGATAGCAGCCGGCAAACTTGACGATCTTTGCGCGGCCGGTAACGCCGCGAGCGAGACGAACCGCGCTCATCGTCGCTTCGGTGCCGCTCGAGGTGAAGCGAATCCGCTCGATCGATGGAACCATCGAGACGATCGTTTCTGCGAGCTCGCTCTCCGCTTCGGTCGGCGTTCCAAAGGAACTTCCACGCGCGGCAGCCTGCGCGATCGCTTTAACGACGGTCGGGTGCGCGTGCCCTAAGATCAGCGGACCCCACGACAGCACGTAATCGATATATTGGTTGCCGTCGATATCAAAAATATGCGCGCCCGATCCACGCTGCATAAAGATCGGATTGCCGCCGACGGATTTAAACGCGCGGACCGAAGAGTTAACGCCTCCGGCGATGCTGTTTCGCGCTCGCGCGAATGCCGAAATCGAACGCTCGTAACTCATCGTGAATAATCTTGTTCCTGCAATTGTGACCAGTCAGTCTCGGTGTTGACGTTGAGAAAGAACGCCTTCGGAAAGTCGACATAGGCGACGCGCAATCTCTCGAGTAAGGCTCGGGGCCCTTCATTCGCGCTCGATCCGGCCGCGGCCCGCAGTGCGGCGCCGCGCTCGTAGAGCGCGCAAAGGGGCTCGATGCCCGCGTCGTGCCGAGGGACGACCGCTTCGATCCCCGGTGCGCGGCACGCGAGAAGCCTCCGGGGCACCTCCGGCGTCACTGCGGGAAGATCGGCGGCGAGGGCGAGCACCCAGGGCCCTTCGAGCGCGGCGAAGGCGTCGAGGAGCGCGGGCAGCGGGCCGCCCCGCGGTCGCGTATCGGCGAGAAAAGGCACGCCGAAGCGTGTGGCCTCCGCGCGCTGATCCTCGCGGCCGAGTAAGACGAGCGGCCCGAGCGAACGCCCGAATGCGACGGCGCGCTCCATGAGGGTGTCGGCCCCCAGCGATCGCGTGAGTTTGTCGGGGAATCGCCGTGCTTCACCGCCGAGAAGCAACGCGACCGTGAAATCAGCGGCCTCGGCCATGACGAAGCGCGTAATCGGCGGCAAAGTAACTGATGATGATGTCGGCACCGGCGCGCGTGAACGATGCCATTAATTCGTCGATGCTGCGTTCGCGTTCGAGCCATCCGCGTTCGAAGGCCGCTTCCATCATCGCGTACTCTCCGCTGACGTTATAGACCGCGATCGGCGTTTCAAAACGGTCGCGAGCGCTGCGAACGATATCGAGATAGGGGAGCGCCGGCTTCACCATGACGATATCGGCGCCTTCGTCGATATCGAGCGCGATTTCGCGCATCGCTTCGCGCGCATTCGGTGGATCCATTTGGTAACCGCGACGATCGCCGAACTGCGGCGTCGAACCCGCCGCCTCGCGAAATGGTCCGTAAAAAGCCGATGCGTATTTCGCGCTATACGCCATAATCGCAACCTCCGAAAAACCGTCGCCGTCGAGCGCGCGGCGAATCGCGGCAACACGCCCGTCCATCATATCCGACGGCGCGACGACATCGACGCCCGCGCGCGCGTAGGAGCGAGCGACTTCGGTGAGCAGCGCGACGGTTTCGTCGTTACGAACCTCGCCGCGTTCGTCGAGGAGACCGCAATGGCCGTGATCGGTGTATTCGCAGTTGCAGAGATCGGCGATCGTCAGCATCTCCGGAACTGCGGCTTTAATTCCGGCGATCGCGCGTTGTACGATTCCATCGTCGTCGGCGTTCCGGGAAGCAACGGCATCTTTGTGCGCGGGAATCCCGAAGAGCAGCACCGCGTTGATCCCCAAGCCGAAGAGGCGTTCTGCCTCCGCGATGCATTGCGCGAGCGTATGGCGTGCGATCCCGGGCATCGAGGAGATCGGCCCCGCATCGCTCTCGCGCTCGACGACGAAGAGCGGCATCACCAACGCTTCGACCGGCGTTCGATGCTCGCGAACGAGGGCGCGCAGAGCGGGGGTGCGGCGCAGGCGCCGGGGACGATGAAGCATACCGTTAGGGTGCGTCGAGGAGGCGCACAATGCAAGCGGTAAAGGCGTCGATCTCGGGATTCGTGGCGATCCCGTCGGGGCGCAACCCGGCGCGCTCGATCGCCGTCGCCGATTCCGGCCCCATCGCCGCGACGAGCGGGCGCAGGCCGCGCTCGCGCCAGCGGGCGATCCAGGGCGCCGCAACCGCGGCGGCACCGCTCGACGGAATGACCAGCAGATCGACGGGGGCGCCGTCGGGCTCCTCACCGGCGCGAATCTCGGCGACCTCGGCACCGAGGGCGCGCAGGCGCGGTGCGATGCGGCTGCTCCGCTCGACGGTGCGGGGGAGCAGAATCCGTCGCCCGGCGAGCGGACCGCCCTTCGCGAGTAGTCCGGCGGCGCCGCGTTGGAAGAGCAGGCGGGCGAGGGCGCGGCCGAGCTCCTCGGCCTCCTCAAGCGCGCTGCATCGCCCGCGAAGCTCGGCGGCGAGCGCGGGGCGCCCGTCCTCGCTCCCGATGCTGCCGCGCAGCACGAGCTCCTCGCCTTCGAATGCGCCGTAGATCCCGACCGGAGCGGTGCAGCCGGCACCGAGCTCGCGGAGTGCGGCGCGCTCGGCGCTCACCGCGCGTTCGGTCGGCTCGTGGTTGAGTGCGGCACGCAACGCCGCTGCCAGCGGTGCGTCGAGCAGCGTCTCGACCGCGAGCGCGCCCTGCCCCGCCGCCGGGACGAGGCTCTCGATCGAAAAGGGGACCGCATAGGTCGCCCGCAGTCCCAGCCGCCGGAGCCCGGCTGCGGCCAAGACGATCGCGTCGTACTGCCCCTCGCGCAGTTTGCGCAGCCGCGTGTCGACATTTCCGCGAATATCGAGGTACTCGAGATCGCTGCGCAGTGCGAGTAATTGCGCGCGGCGCCGCGGGCTTGAGGTGCCGACGCGCGCGCCGGCCGGAAGCTCTTCGAAGCTCGCAAAGCGTTCGCTGCAATAGAGATCGCGAACATCTTCGCGCTCCGAGATCGCGCAGAGTTGCATGCCCGGCGGCAGAGCGCTCGGGAGATCTTTTGCCGAGTGAACGGCGTAATCGGCGCGCCCGTCGGCGAGCGCACGTTCGAGTTCTTTCACGAAGATCGCTTGCTGCCCCATCGCTGCAAGCGCGCTGCTTCGGTCGCGGTCGCCGACGGTCGATATCTCGAGCATCGTCGATGCGATGCCGCTGCGCGCGAGGCGCGAAGCGACGTGTCGCGATTGCCACAATGCAAGCGCGCTGGCGCGCGTCGCGCAGACGGCGCTCCCGGTCGCCGGAGCGATGCCGTCGGCGAGCAGCGTCGCGGCGGTCGCTTCGACGAGATCTTCGATACGGTTGCGATCCATCGTCGCGAGATCGTCGAGCGGCAATTCGGAGAGCGCGCGCATGACGATAGTGCGCTGCTCCGAGGAGAGCGTCTCGCGCACGTAACTGCGTGCGATGGCGAGCGTGCGTGCGGCGGCGTCGTAGCGCGCGTCGAAATGAAGCGCGATCTCGCGCGCGATGCGTTTCGAAAATGCGGGTGTGCCGACGCCGGAATCGACGCTGAAGGTGAGTCCGCCGACGTTGACGACCGCCGGCATCGTCGCATCGCCGCGCGTCGATTCGGTCGAATCGATGGTGAGAATTCCGCGCGCGCGCGCGTCGCGCACGACGCGTTCGTTCACCGCGCCGTTGTCGGTGGCAACGACGCAGAGGAAGGCACCGGCAAGGTCCTCCTCGCGGTAGGCGCGCCGTTCGCAACGCACCGCGGGGTTCGCCGCGAGCAGCGCCTCCATCGCCTCCCCGACTCCCGGGGAGACGACGAAGAGGTCGGCGCCTGCTTCGATGAACGAGCGGGCTTTTCGGGCGGCGACCGAGCCGGCGCCTACCAGCACGATGAGTCGCCCCGCGAGGCGAAGGGAGAGCGGAAGCGACATG
>JAJXVC010000168.1:4291-4728 GCA_021782295.1 bacterium
ATTTCGCACCGCCGTGCGAAACTCTGCTCCGCGCATGCAACGTCCCACTCGCGCTGCGCTTCTCGGTGCGCTCGCCTCGGCGCTCCTGGTGCTGCCGGGGCTCGGAGCGGGCACTCTTTGGGACAACAGCGAGACGATCTACGGTGAGGTGGCGCGGGAGATTCTGCTCACCCACGACTGGATCGTGATGCACTACAACGGCCTGCCGTGGTTCGTTCAGCCGCCGCTCTACTTCTGGGTGGCGGCGCTCTGCGCGAAGATCTTCGGGCTGACCTCTTTTGCGATGCGCCTCCCGGCTGCGTTGGCGACCATTGCGATGGGGGCGATGACCGGCTACGCGGTCGCCCGCCAACTCGGCTCGCGCGTCGGCGTCTTCGCTGC
Organism: bacterium; assembly: GCA_021782295.1. Next base: position 4,673 of record JAJXVC010000168.1, read on the forward strand.
GGTGATTCTCTCGAGTTCGCTCATGCAGGCGATTATCGGGCGCCTCGCCATCATGG
>JAJXVC010000009.1 GCA_021782295.1 bacterium
CTGATCACCGCTTCGGGTGGCCCGTTCCGCACGGCCTCGGCGACGACGATCGCTGCCGCGACGCTCGAGCAGGCGATGAATCACCCGACCTGGAGCATGGGAACGAAAAATACGATCGATTCGGCGACCCTGATGAATAAGGGGCTCGAAGCGATTGAAGCGGCGCGCCTCTTTTCAATGTCGGCGGAGCGCGTGCTGGTCGTGGTGCATCCGCAGTCGCTGCTCCACGGTGCGGTACTCTTCAGCGACGGGAGCGTGAAAGCACAGCTCTGCGCCCCGGATATGCGCGTTCCCATCGGTTATGCGCTCGCCTACCCGGATCGCCTCGAGCGAGCCCCTGCGGGGGAGGCGTTGGATCCCCTCGAGCTCCTTGGGGCACAACCGAAATCCAGCCTCCTGCGTTATGATTACGAACGTGTCGATCCGCAGCGCTTTCCCAGCCTGGCCCTTGCTTACGACGCCCTCCGGCGCGGCGGATGTGCGCCTGCCGTGCTCTCCGCCGCGAATGAAGTCGCCGTCGAGGCTTTCGTCGCAGGGAGCATCGGCTTCGCGGATATCCCCTTGCTCGTCGGTGAGGCCCTCGCGGGGCTTCCGGCGTACGATCTCACGTTGGCGGGGCTTCGCATCGCCGACGGGGCAGCACGCTCGTTCGTACGCACGCGTCTCGCCGAACGTTCTTCCCTCTCCACCGGAGTCTAAATGCATCTACTGTCGTTAATTCCGATCGCTATGCTCGGAAAGGTTCTCACGTTTCTCGTCATGCTCTCGATTCTCGTGGTGCTGCACGAACTCGGGCATTTTGCGATCGCGCGGCGCAACGGCGTGCGCGTGAATGAATTTGCATTGGGCATGGGGCCGAAACTCTTCGGCTACACCAGCCCGCGCAGCGGAACGCTCTATTCGGTCCGCGCACTGCCGATCGGCGGCTACTGCGCGATGCTCGGTGAAGACGGTACGCGGACGCAGGCCGAGCAGCAACGGGAATTTCGCGGCGCGCAGCAAGCCGATGAAGGCGATTTTCAAAGCAAAGCGCCCCTTGCGCGGCTGGCGATCGTGCTTGCCGGGCCGATCGTCAATTTTCTACTCGCCTACGTGATTCTTTTGATCGGGATCCTCGCATTCGGGGTCGCCTCCTCAAAACCGAGTACCGTCGTCGCACTCGTGGAGAGCGGTTCACCGGCGCAGCACGCCGGGATCGCTCCGGGTGATAAGATTCTCTCCGTCGACGGCGTTGCGTATTCAAGCGGAACCGCGCTGGTGAAGAAATTGCATGCGTCGCTTGGGAAGACGCTCCGTATCACTTTTCTGCACGACGGTGTAACGCAGGTACACAACGCCGTTCCCGGCCCCTGCCCGGGGCAGGCGCGCGACGGTTGCATCGGCATTGCTGCGAGCATTCCCTACGAGCGCGTCGGCTTCAAAGATGCGTTCATCGATGCGGGCTATACCTACGGTCTCATCGCGGCACAGAGCGTCGGAAGCATTGAAAAACTCGTCACGCACTTCACGAAGTACGCGGGACAGGTGAGCGGCCCGATCGGCATCGGCCGCGCGGCAATCGCGATTCAAGATCTCGGTTGGGGTCCGTATTTTGCGCTCGCGGCGACGATCTCGTTTGCGCTCGGGCTCTTCAATCTCTTGCCGATTCCGGCACTCGACGGCGGCCGCGCAGCCTTCATCATCGCCGAATTGATTCGCGGCAAGCCGGTCGATCCCGAGCGCGAAGCGATGGTGCATTTCGCGGGCTTTGCCGTCGTGCTCGCACTCTTTGCCATCATCGCGATTCACGATATCGGGAACATCATCGCCGGTAAAGGGGCGCTCAACTAATGCTCCGTCTCCGCCGCAAGAGCAAAGCAATCGAGCTCTTTAATAAGACCGGCAAAGCGGACGTCAAACGCGTTTGGATGGGCGGCGATCATCCGGTCGTCGTTCAATCGATGACGACGACCGATACCGCAGATGCCGATGCGACGCTCGAACAGATCTACGGCTTGGCGATGGAGGGTTGCGAAGTCGTCCGCGTGACGGTGAAAGATACGCCCGATGCCGACGGGCTTCCGGGGATCGTCCATCGCTCGCCGGTGCCGATTGTCGCCGACATTCATTTCGATCATCGCATGGCGCTTGCAGCGATCGAGGCCGGCGTCGCGAAGCTGCGGCTCAATCCCGGAAATATCCGCGATCCGAAGAAAGTCGCGGAGGTTGTGCTCGCGGCGAAGGCACGGGGCATCCCCATTCGCGTCGGCGTCAATATGGGCTCGCTTGCGCCGGATTTGGAAGAGCGGCTCGGACATAGCGCCGAGGCGATGGTCGAATCGGCGATGCGCCATATTGCGATGCTCGAAGAGCACGGTCACGACGATATCGCGGTCTCGTTGAAGGCGCACGACGTTCTTACCACCGTTTACGCCTATCGCCTGATGGATACGCGTCTGCGCGATCGCGGGACGCCCTATCCGCTGCACCTCGGCATCACCGAGGCGGGACTGCTGCGCGACGGCACGATCAAATCGTCGATCGGTTTGGGGATTCTTTTATTCGAAGGTATCGGGGATACGATTCGCGTTTCGTTAGCCGCCGATCCGATCGAAGAGATTCCGGTCTGTTGGGGAATCCTGAAGTCGTTGGGTCTGCGCGAAAAAGGATTCGATATTACCGCCTGCCCCAGTTGCGGTCGCGCCGAGATCTCGGTGCTCGAACTCGGGCGCAGCGTCGAAGCGATCGCCAAGCTCTACACCGCTCCGGTCAAAGTCGCGGTGATGGGTTGCGTCGTCAATGGGCCGGGTGAATCGAAGATGGCCGATGTCGGCGTCGCGGGCGGCAAGGGGAAAGGCGCAATCTATCGCGCCGGTGCGTTGATCGGCACCTATCCGGAAGAAGAACTACTCGGCGCCTTGCGCCTGGAGATCGAACGCGTCATTCTCGAAAAGTATCCCGCCTATCGACACGAGGTGACGCTCGTTTCGTGACCTATACCGTACCACGCGCGCGCACGGTCTTGCTGACGTGTGCGCTCGCCGGCCTCACCGCCCTCTGGCTCGCGCTCGCGCAGCGCCCGGAGTTGCGCGTGAACGGGCGTGTGGTCAACCCGCGCGTCGCGCCGTTTGTTACCGCCGACGAGCATCTCTTTCTTCCGGTGCGCGGCATAGCGCGGCGCGTCGGTGGACGGATCGAAGTGGTTCCCGCGAAGCGCGAGGTCATTCTGATCCGCGGGCGGACCGTGGTGCGCTTTCGCATCGGCGATCGCTTCGCAAACCTCGACGGGCGCGCTATTCCGTTAAGCCGCGCGCCGTTCGTGTTGCACGGGCGTACGATGGTCGATGCGGCGATTATCTCGCGCGCGTTCGCCGTTCATGTCGCTTACGAAAAGGCTCGCAACCGCGTCGACATTCTCACGCCCGGGCTCAATTTTCAGAGCGTCGCTAAACCTCGCTGAGACCCTCGGGTTCGTCGACCGGAACGATCTGCTCGGGGTTCGAGCGCCAAAAACCGTAACTGAAGAAGAAGACCAGGCCGATGACGAGCGCGCCGGCAAACCACTCCCAGGTCGTGCGAGAGAGCCCGAAGATCGCCAAAAAGAGCGACGAGACGATACCTAAGATGGGGAAGAGCGGAACGAACGGTACGCGGAAGCTGCGCGGCATATCGGGTTTGCGCTTGCGCAGATAGAGTACTCCGGCGCAGACGACCGTGAACGCGATCAGCGTGCCGATGTTGACGAGGTTGAGGAGCTGATTGAGTGGCACGACGAGCGTGAGAATCGCGACGGCGAATCCCGTGAACATTGTGGTGTTCACCGGGGTTTTGAATTTCGGATGCACCTTGGCGACGATCGGCGGCAGCATTTTGTCGCGCGCCATGACGTAGAAAATGCGCGACTGACCGAGCAGCGAACTTAAAGCAACGCTCGTCGTACCGGCGAGGACGCCGATGACGATGATCGCGCTAACGAACGGCAGATGGAGTGGGGCAAGTGCGACGACCAAAGGATCTTTGATCGGCACCTTCGACCACGGCATCGCGCCGACGAGGACGATCGCGGTCGCGCAGTAGATCAGCGTGCCGATTCCCAACGCGCCGAGAACGCCGAGCGGAACGTCGCGCTTGGGGTTCTTGCATTCTTCGGCGGTGGTGGTCGCCGTATCGAAGCCGATGTAACTAAAGAATACGTATGCGGCGATTGCCACGATACCGTAGGGCTGAACCGTCGAATTGTAGTCCGCCGATCCGCCGAACGGCGTGAGCTTTCCCCACCCGAACGGATTGAAATTGTGAAGATTTGCCGGATGGAAGAGGAAGAGACCGGCGACGATAAAGACCATCAGCGCCGAGATCTTCAGAACGACAAAGACGTTGTTGGTCGTCGCCGTTTCGCGAATGCCGACCGAGAGTAGGACCGAGAGGCCGAGGACGAAGAGCGCCCCGATGACATCGACCTGTGAGTGCGCGAGATCCCAGGTATTGAGCTGCCACCACTGCCCGTGAATGACGAGATTCGATTGCTGCGCCCACGCGGGAAGCGCGAAGCCGACCGATTTCAATACGTCTTGAAATGCCGCTGAAAATTGTTGTGCGACCGGCGCGGCGCTGATTCCATACTCGAAAATGAGCGCAAAACCAATGATCCACGCAAAGAGTTTGCCCATCGTCGCGTACGCATAGGTGTACGCGCTTCCGGCGATCGGCACCATCGCACCGAGCTCTGCATAGCAGAGTGCGGCAAAGAACGAGGTGATCCCGGCGAGCAGGTAACTGATGATAACGGCGGGTCCGGCGCCCTTGACACCGGTGCCGATGGTGGTAAAGATACCACCGCCGATCATCGTTCCCAGCCCTATGGCAACGAGATCCTTCGCCGATAATGCGCGTTTGAGAATTTTTCTTTGTGCGAGCGCGCGCAGCCGCTCGACGTTCGTTGTAGCGAACATCCGTTCAAAAAATGCCATCGGCCGCGCTCTTCGCAGGCCCGGTCGCGGCGTCCCCCTAGGCGAGCGTCAGAGCGGCGGGGCTCCCTTGGGGTTCCAAAGATACTCCGGCTCGCGGAGCTCGGCGTTAATCCATCGCGACCAGACGAAGAGCGCATCGGAGAGGCGATTGAGGAAATGGAGGGCTTCGATCGAGAGCCCCTCCTCGTCACCGCGAAGGGTGACGAGCAAGCGCTCCGCGCGTCGGCAGATCGTGCGCGCGAGGTGGAGAAATGCGCCCGCGGGCGAGCCGCCCGGATGGATGAAGTTCGCGAGCGGTTCGAGATCGCGCTGCGCTTCGTCGATCGCCCGCTCCAATGCACGTACATCCTCGCTCGAAGCAAGCGGCATAGCGTCCCGGCGGTCGGCAGGTAGCGTAGCGAGATCGCTACCGAGATTGAAGAGGGCATCCTGCACCCAACTCAACCAGTCATCGAGGCGTTTCGCGCGCGCATGCTCGGCGAGGAGCGGCCGCAGTGCCGTGCGGGCGAGCCCGACGGCGCTCGATAACTCGTCGACCGTTCCGTAGGTCTCGATGCGCAGGTCGTTCTTCGCGATGCGCTGGCCGCCGACAAGGCCGGTGCTTCCGTCGTCGCCGGTACGCGTGTAGATACGGGTGAGTTTGGGCATCGACGGCTCGGGTTCGCGCCTCCGCGCAGGCGGCCCCGCTAAATCACGCGAACCCGGTGCGCTTATGTCCGAAGCTCCCGTCGCACTTCCAAAATCGATCCCGCCGAAATCCGAGGATCTCTCGGCGTGGTATACCGCCGTCTGCCTGAAGGCCGAACTGATCTCCTACGCGCCGGTGCGCGGTTGCGTCGTTTTACGTCCGTATGGATATGGGCTCTGGGAGCATCTGCAACGCGAACTCGACGCGCGTTTCAAAGCGACGGGGCACGAGAACGCGTACTTTCCGTTGTTGATTCCGGAGAGTTTGCTCACCAAAGAAGCCGAGCACGTCGAAGGTTTTGCGCCCGAGGTGGCGTGGGTCACGCATGGCGGTGGCGAAAAACTCACCGAACGCCTGGCGATTCGACCGACCTCCGAGGTGACGATCGGAACGATGTACGCGCAGTGGGTACAATCCTATCGCGATCTGCCGATCTTGATCAATCAATGGGCGAACGTCGTGCGTTGGGAGAAAGCGACGCGTCCGTTTCTGCGGACGATGGAGTTTCTCTGGCAGGAAGGGCACACCGCGCACGCTACGGCGGAAGAGGCGCGTGAAGAGACACTCAAGATGCTCGGCGTTTACGAGGAGTTCGCGCGCAACGTTGCGGCGCTCCCGGTACTCTCCGGGCCGAAGAGCGCGAGCGAGCGTTTCCCCGGTGCGGTCGAGACCTACAGTATCGAAGCGTTGATGCCCGACGGTAAAGCGTTGCAGTCGGGAACCTCGCACGACCTCGGGCAGAATTTTTCGCGGGCCTTCGATATTGCGTTCACCGATCTCGACGGCGCAGTGAAGCACGCCTATACGACCTCGTGGGGGGTCTCGTGGAGAATGCTCGGCGCGACGATTATGACGCACGGCGATGACCGCGGGCTACGCATTCCGCCGAAACTCGCGCCGATCGAAGCGGTCTTTATTCCAATCGTCCGCGGTGAGGATCGGCGCGCGATCGACCGCGCGCACGAACTCGCCGCCGCACTGAAACGCTCCGGAATGCGGGTTCGCGTCGACGACCGCGATCAATCCCCGGGCTGGAAGTATGCCGAATGGGAGATGCGCGGTGTGCCGCTACGCATCGAGATCGGCCCGCGCGATGTCGATGCCGGCAGCGTCATTCTCGTGCGCCGCGATCTTGAGAAAGGTATGCCGGATCGTTCGCGGAGTATCGCCGTCGACGCACTGGAGCATGAGGTGCGCCGGTCGCTGGAACTGGTACAAGAATCGCTCTACGCGCAAGCGAAAGCCGCGCTCGATGCACGAATTATTCGCATCGTCGATCGCGAAGCGTTCTATACGGCCGCGCGCGAGCGCGCCGGAATGATCGATATCGCGTGGTGCAATCGACCCGAATGCGAGGCGCACATCAAGGCCGAATGTTCGGCGACGACGCGCGTGCTTCGCCCACTCGAAGGCGACGAAAAAAATTGCGTTGCATGCGGTGAACCGGCAAAGGTACGAGCCTACGTTGCTGCATCGTACTAGAATTCTCGGCGTGGCGTTCGCCTTCGCACTCACCCTCGTAACGCCGATCTTTGCTCTTGCCGCGCAACGCGCTCACCCGGCGATCGCGCAGATCGATGCGGAGGCGCGCGCACGTGGGAATCGGCGCGCGCTCGCCGTGGCGATCGGCGAGCGGCTCTTTTCGCGGGTTCTCCCCGTTCAGTTGCTGGAGATTCGCGCGTCGGGGCTGAGGAATCGAACCTATGTCGGGTTGCGTTTTTCAGGTGAGAAGTTCCACGGTCCGGTCAGCGCGGCGCTGCTCGATCGCGAGCTCGTCGGCGCGGTTGAGAGCTCCTTCGCCGCCTCGCCGACGATCCGCGAAGTCGATTGTTGGATCGTGGTGCCGATTCCGGTCGCGCCGGGAACGGATGTCTCCGGCGACAAGGCGAAGCCGACCGAGCGCGATGTACTGACGGTCAGCGTGCGGCGCGGCGAGAGCGCGGCGGAGCTCGCGCATCGTTTGCAGGCGGGAATCGGTGTAGTCACCGATCCGCGCTGGGTCAAGCGCGCGCTCGAGGGGAGAAGCGGCGGTGCGTAAGAAGAGCGTTCTGGAGAATGGGCTGCGCGTTATCACCGAAGAGATGTCCTCGGTGCGTTCGGCGAGCATCGGGCTCTGGGTCGATGTCGGTTCCAGCGCCGAGGCACCGCACCTTCGCGGAATCTCGCACATGGTCGAGCACATGCTCTTCAAGGGGACAACGCGGCGGAGTGCGCGCGAGATCGCTGAAGCGCTCGATTCCGTCGGCGGCGATCTGAACGCCTTTACCGACAAAGAGACGACCTGCTACTACGCAAAAGTCATCGATCGACACGTTCCGCTCGCCATCGATGTGCTCGCCGATATGCTCGCCCATTCGCTCTTCGATCCCGAGGAGTTGCGCAAAGAACGCAACGTCGTCCTCGAAGAGATCAAGATGTACGAAGATGCGCCGGACGATCTCGTGCATGAGATTTTTTCCCAACAACTGTGGGAAGGCTCCGATCTCGGAGCGCCGACGATCGGCTTCCCCGAGACGGTCGCCGCGCTGGAATCGAGCGATCTGCACGCGCACCTCGCCGCGCATTACGCACCGAATGCCGTCGTGCTGTGCGCCGCCGGAAACGTCGATCACGATGAGATCGTCGCGCTAACGCGACAAGCGCTCGGCGATCGGCGCGGCGAAGCGAAACTGCCGACCGCTGCGGCGCCCTCCGCGCATATCTCGCTTGCGCGTCGAAGCAAAGATATCGAACAGGTTCATCTCGTTCTCGGCGGCCCCAGCGTCAGCGCGCGTGACAAGCGACGGTACGCGCTCTCGGTTGCGCAAACGATTCTCGGTGGCGGGATGTCGAGCCGTCTCTTTCAAGAAGTTCGCGAGAAACGTGGACTCGTCTATACCGTAACCGCGTACGGCAGCACCTATCGCGAAGCTGGCAGCCTCGCGGTCTATGCCGGAACCTCGCTGAAAAACGCGCAACCCTGTATCGACACGATCCTCGATGAGGTCGGTCGGCTCGCAAGCGAGCCGGTGGGAGAAGAAGAGCTTCGCCAGGCCAAAGAGCACCTCAAAGGCAGCATGATGCTCGGCCTCGAGAGTACCTCCAGCCGCATGATGCGTCTGGGTCGTCAAGAACTCGTCCATGGCCGCGAGATCCCGCAAGAGGAGATCGAGAGCGGCATCGATGCGGTGAGTACCGAGAGCGTGCTCGAGATCGCGCAGATGGCCTTTACACCGCAACGCCGAGCGCTTGCGCTCGTCGGCCCGACCGCCGCCGCCGAGATCGGATGGGGAGCACATGGCGCATAGCCTTTCGTTGGTTCCGCATCTCTTCTCCGGGAAGCTCTGGGGCGCGATGCTCATTACGTTCATCGTGCAAGGCGTGACGATCGGCGCCTATGCCGCCCGTCTCGCCGGCGTACAGACCAAACGTATCGCGACCTCGATCTCGCTCTTCAATCTCTTCGTCACGACGGGGCGACTCGCCAATCTCTTCTCCGCGTTTTTTATCGGCCCGCTCTCCGATAGCGCGGGCCGTGCGGTGGTGCGCTACCATCATCACCCGCACGCGGTCGCACTCTGGCAGCACACCTTCGAAATGCAGCTCCGATTGATCGTGTTGGCCGGAACCTTCGGGATGATCGTCTTTGCGCTCTTCCTGCCGATGTTCGCCTATCTCTTTCGCCGCGGCGTCGCCTCCTTTGAGGCGCGCGGCTCGGTTCCGAATGCTGTCGCCCGTCTACTGCATCCGCGCATTGTGTTAGAGGTGCTCCGAGCGCAGCATTTCCCGACGTTGGCGCAGCTGCGCTCCTTCAACTGGCGCTGCCTACCGCGCCGGATGTTGATCTTCAACATTCTGGTCATGGCGGTCTACGCCATCGGCGTGCAGGCTGCGTTTCTCGCCTCGGTCTTCGATCCGGCGGTCTCGCGCACCGCGATCAGCCTCTCGGGCGTGGTCAACGGCATCGGCACCATCGCCTTTACGCTCTTCGTCGATCCGACCTCATCGATGATTACCGACCAGGCGATCCACGGAAAACGCAATATCGACGAAGTGCGCGCGATGGTCTTCTACTTGTCGCTGACCGCGATTATCGGTACGATACTCTCGCAGTTGCTCTTCGTGCCTGCAGCGCTTTTGGTCGAGGAGGTAGCCCGCTTTGCCGTCCACGTTCACTTCTAGCATCCGCTCCCTCGCGCTCGTCACCTCGGTACTCGCGCTGAGCGGTTGCGCGCATACCGTCGCTTCCTGGATCGCGCAGACGCGCGTCCACCAGGGGCGCCTCGCGCTTGCACGCGGCGATGTCCGCGGCGCCGAGCTCTCCTATCGCCTCGCGCTGAAGATCGATCCGCACGATGCGACGGTGCGTGCCGGCTATGTCGCCGCCGCCGCCGATCTTGCACACAAGCAGTACACGCTCGGCGACCTGCAAGGGGCGTTGGGAACGATCCGTCAGGCCGAGCATATCGCGCCGAAAGACCTGCGCTTGCAGGCGCTGCGCGCCGAGATCGAGAGCGCGAGCCTCAAACAGAGCATCGTCAGCTCGAATTACCCAACCTATCGCAGCGCCGCGCGTCGAATCTTGGAAGCGTACGCGCAGTTGGATATCGCCAATACGGCGATCGTGCGCAACCTGCATCGATTTTCCTACACCTACGATACCGGCGACCTCACCTCGGCGATCAAAGCATCGTACGAACTCGAGCTAGACGTCGCGCGCAACACCAATCGTTTGATCGCCTATCGACAGCTGGTAAGTTCGGGGGTTCCCAACGCCGCAGCGACGGGCTCTTCGAACCTCGGGGGAACCTCGCTCCTACCCCTGCCCTGAGTGGAGCAGGCAGAGTCCGTGTGCGGTGAGGAAAGCGCGCCCCTGCCCCGCATGCTCGGCGCGGCGGAATGCACGCCAGCGTCGCTTCGCTCCGGGAAGGATCGCGCGTAACGAGGTGTGATAGACCGGCCAACTCACGCCGGGAAAGCGAACGAGCGGAAAGCGCGACATCCAGGCGCAGAGTTCGAGATTCTTCCGGAAGCGCGCATCTTCGATCGAGATAAAATATCGCGATCCTTTAGCGATGGCGCTCTCTTCATCGAAGGGCGTCCAGAGATAAGGATCCTCTTCCCAGCCGAAACGATCCATGTAGTAAAAGATATCGGGACCGTAATGCGCGATGACGGGTAAGGCGTTGCGCGGTAGCGCGCGGTCGAGAGCGACCGCGTTTCGGTACGCCGACTTGCTATAGCGATAGTACGGTGCAATCGCGGTGAGGCCGCCGAGGAGGACCGCCGTTCCGAGAATCGCTCCTCCGACCGCGAGAGCGATCGAGGCGGGGCGCCTCGTGCCGAAGCGATTGCGCGCCCAGATCGCCGCACCGCCGATGGCAAGTGCGCACGGCGGGAGCAGCAAAAAGAGATAGTAATCGACGCGTTCGACCGCGATCACCGCATATGTATAGAACGCCGCACCGAGAAACCAGAGCGGCAGGAGCAACGGAGAGCGCATCCGGACGCGCGGAAGCACGAAGAGCGAAAGAAGAACGACGATCGTGCCGATGCTACCGAGCATCGTCATCCGGAAAAGGTTCAAACCGTAGAGTGCAAGTTCGATCTGCCGTGCGAACGCATGGATAGAGGTCAACGATCCGAGAAGATGCGGAAGAACGTGCTTGTGGAGGATGCCGCTCGCCCATCGCCACTGTGCATGTGCGCGCACCGCGTGATCGTACATTTCGAGAATCACGAGCGGAACGAAGCCGAGAACGATCAACGCGGTTGGGCGGATCGGATGTTTCGCGCGCAAGCGTTCGATGAGTGGGCCGACGGCGGCGACGAGGCCGGCGAGCGCGACCGGCTTCGCGAGCAGGGCCATCGTACAGAGCCCAGCTGCCCGTGCAAGTCGACGCGGCTCGACGGCGAGATCCTCAAGCAGCAATCGTGCCGTTGCATAGAGCGCCGCAGTAAGGAAGAACACCATCGCCGCGTCGGGAGTAAAGGTGCGCCCGTAGTAGATGCTCCCGGGAAAGATCGCAAAAGCGAGTGCGGCGATCAGCCCTCCGAGCGCATCGTCGAAGAGCCAGCGCCCGAAGAGCCCGAGCACCGCGATCGTCGCGACGCTGAAAGCGAGGGTGAGCAGGCGCCCGAAGATCGGGTGGATGCCGAAGAGATGATAGAGCGCGGCGGCGAGGTAGGGCACGATCTGCAGTTCCAGCTCGACGTAGTGCGGCGGCGGCCCGTCGTAGTTGGTCTGCGGGTAGAGAATGTTGCCGTTGAGACGATAAAAATTCCGCGCGATATTCGCGGTATCTCCCTGGCGCCAGTTGGGATGATCGAGGATCGGATTATGTATGCCGTGCAACCGCAGGGCCGCGCCGAACAGGCAGATCGCGAGCAGAAGAAAACGGAACGATTTCACCGCGTGTGCCGAAACGTCCAGTATTTATTGACGAAAAAATTCACGAAGATACCGGCAATCGTTCCGACCAGCCAGGTGCGATGCCCGTAGTGGTTGCCGAAGAACGGTTTGGTGAGCGGAGCAACACCGAGACCGACGAGCAATGCGAGCGCCGATACCGTGAGGAATTTCACCCCTTCGCGTACCGCGTTTGCATCCGAACGGAACGTCCAGCGTCGGTTGAGATAATAATTCGAGACGCCGCCGGCCATGAACGCAATCGAATAGATGATCGCATACGGCAACGCCTGGTCGTGGTTGGGAACGAAGTGTTGGAGAACCGTGAAGAGGATGAAATTGAGGATCGTGCCTGAGAGCCCGACGATCGCAAATTTCGTGAATTGGCGAACGCCGCGGCGCTTGGCGACGGAATGAACGATACTATGCAACCCAATACCAATCGGCAAAGAGAACGGTGAAAAGCCCTAAGAGCGGGAGCGAGAAGGCGAGGATGAGATTGTTGACCCAGGGGCGATCGCCCCAGCGAGCGAGGATCGCAAAGAGCGGAAAGAGTACGAGCGCGAAACGCGGCATACTCATCAGGCTCGATGTCGACATCGGGATGAGAATCGAGAGCGCCATGTAGGCGATATACGACGGGCGCAACCGCCTCCAGCCGAAGATCAGCACCGCGACCATGAGCGCGGTAAAACTCAATTCGAGCGCCTGGTTTGCAACCGCAGCGCCGGATTGAGCGTGGGCGATGGCGATAAACGAATTCGCAACGCTCACCCACGGTGGTGCGAGGTGCCGGTTCCAATGCGCCTGGACATGTGAAAAGAAGAGCGGATCGCCGGTCAGCACCCAGAGGTAGGCCATATAGAGTGCGAGTCCGCAGCCGATCAGCGCTGCCGGGAGCAGCGAACGGATGTTTTCGACGAGCCGCTGCCGATAGACGGAGTACCACTCTAACGCGAACGGTACGACCAAGAGGATGCCTTCAACGCGCGTCATCGCTGCGAAAAATCCGATCGCTCCGGCAATGAGCCAGCGGCGCCGCCGTAGGTAAAAGAACGTCGCCACGGTGAGCATGAAGAAGAGCGATTCGGTGTAGACCGCCGAGAAGAAGACCGCGGAGGGAAAAATCGAGACATAGAAGATCGCGCGCCGCGCAACGGTACGGTCGAATTCGCGTTCGAGAAGTTTATAGAGAAAGAGCAGCGCGAAGAAAAAGCACGCGTTGGAGATGAGCAATCCGGCGACGAGGTGATTGCCCACGAGCACGCCGAGGGCGCGGATCATCATCGGATAGAGCGGGAAGAAGGCCATCTCGGTGCCTTGGTAGCCGTGCGTTGCGATGTTGAGATAGTGGACGGCATCCCAGCGTCCCCATACCGCGAGCAACAACTGCGATGATTCGCTCACGTGTTGCCCGGGGCGCTGGCCGATGATGACTGCGGCGAGTTCGGCGATGACGATGATCGCTGCGCGCGTGGCCACGAAGTCGAGCAGCACTTCGCGCACGGTCTGGTTGAAGCGCGCGGCGATGAGGAGTTTGAGAATCGCGAAGAGCATCGCTGCGAGCACGAGCATCCGCGAACCGGTCGCGAGATTCGGGGGGACGATGTAGGTCGCCCAGAGCAGGAGGAACGGCGCCCAGGTGATGGCGTCGTGCCGGAGCGATTTCGCGAACGTGACACCGGCTCGGGCGCTAAAATAGCGCGCGTACTCCAGCCAGAGAAGGCACGTTGCGACGGCTCCGAGGAGCGGGAGTGCAATAAAGGCGATCTCGCCGAAGAACGCACCCAAGCGCGGCGCCGCCAGACTCTCCCAGAGAAAGAAACCGAGGGTGAGCCCCGCGAGCGTCACGACGAGAAGAGCAGGGATGCCTCCTTCGAGCGTACGTCGGCCGGAATAGCCGGTAGGGGATGCTGCGTTGGTGAGACGTTCGGACACGCCGGGGGGAGTTAAAGGATTCGCACCGCTTCCCTTGTAGCCTGAGGCGGATGAACGATGTAGCCACGCAGGAGCGCATGAAGCCCTCGCTTGATTTCGTTACCATAACCGAGCGTGCGGCGCTCGCTGCTTCCCATTGGATGGGTCGCGGCGAACGCGATATCGCCGACGGCGCCGCCGTCGAAGCGATGCGCGCGGCGTTAGGCGAGATGGAGATCAGCGGCCGGATCGTGATCGGGGAAGGCGAGCGCGACGAAGCACCGATGCTCTTCATCGGTGAAGAGGTCGGCTGCGGCGGCCCGGCGGTCGATATCGCGGTCGATCCCGTCGAGGGTACCAATCTCGTCGCAAACGGTCTCCCGAACTCGATTGCCGTGATGGCGATTGCGCCGCGCGGAGGACTCTTGCACGCTCCCGATTCGTATATGGAAAAACTTGCCGTCGGGCCGAAGGCGGCGCCTCACGTGCATATCGACGCCTCGGTTCAAGAGAACCTCGCAGCGGTCGCGCGCGCGCTCGAGAAGCCGATCGGCGATATCTGCGTGGTGATCCTCGACCGGCCGCGCCACGGCGAGCTCATCGAACAGGTGCGCAGCGCGGGCGCGCGCATCAAACTGATCTCCGACGGCGACGTCGATGCCTGTATCGCCACCGCCATCGACACCACCGGCGTTCACGTCGCGATGGGCATCGGTGGTGCGCCGGAGGGCGTCCTCGCGGCTGCGGCGATCAAATGCCTCGGCGGAAATTTCATGGGCCGATTAAAACCGCGAAACCCGCAAGAAGCGGCGCGCGCGCAAGCGATGGGTTTCGGTAACCTCGATCGCGTGCTTGCCATCGACGATCTCGTGAAGAGCGATGAAGTGCTCTTCTGCGCGACGGGGATTACCGACGGCGATCTCGTCCACGGCGTGCGTTTCTACGAAAATCGTGCGCGAACGCGATCGATTCTCGTCCAGGCGGGCGGAACGGTGCGTTTCGTTTCAACGACACACCATCTCGGCAGTAGGAGATGAGCCGCCGGACGCACTACGACCTTGTGGTGATCGGCGCGGGCAGCGGCGGCTATGCTGCGGCACGGACCGCACGCGATCTCGGTGCGCGCGTGGGCATCGTCGATCGCGGCCCGCTCGGGGGACTCTGCATACTGCGGGGATGCATGCCGAGCAAAGCGCTTCTTGCCAGCAGCGATCGCGTGCAAGCGATTCGCACCGCGGTGGCACTCGGCATCACCACCGGCGAACCGCGTATCGACATGTCGTATATTGCGGCGCGCAAACGGGCATTGGTCGGCGAGTTTGCCGCCGATCGCATCGACGGGATCGAGCGTTTTCCGTTGCATCGCGGTCAAGCGCGCTTCGTCAGCGAGCGCGAACTCGCCGTCGATAACGAATTGCTCGAGGCCGATACCTTCATTATTGCAACGGGGAGTGTCGTCGCGCCGCCGGCGCTTCCGGGCTTGCTGGAGACGGGTTTTCTCGATAGCGACGCGTTGCTCGAGATGGAGCGCATTCCGGAATCGGCGATCGTCCTCGGCGGCGGCTACGTCGGCTGCGAGCTCGGTCAGTTTCTTTCGCGCATGGGTGCGCGGACGCAGGTCGTCATTCGCGGCGAGCACCTCCTTTCCGGAACCGATACCGATGTCGGCGAGACGCTCACCGAGGCATTCCGCAACGAAGGGATCGCCGTTCATCTGCGCTCGCGGATGCAATCGGTGCGTAAAGAGCGCGGCCGCAAGATCGTGCGCTTAGAGCGTGATGGGATTGCGCTCGATGTCGATGCCGAGGAGATTTTTTATTGCTTGGGGCGCGTGCCGAATATCGCGGGGCTCGATCTCGAGCGCACGGGCGTTAAGGCGCATGCCGTCTCCGGTATCGAAATCGATTCCGCCATGCGCACGAGCAATCCGCGCATCTTCGCCGTCGGCGATGTTACCGGCGAGTTCCTTTTGGTGCACGTAGCGATCTATCAGGGCGAGATCGCCGCGCGCAACGCTCTGTCCGGCGGCGATGAGCGAGCCGATTATCGTTTGCAACGTTCGCATACGATTTTTACCGAACCGCAGATTGCCGTCGCCGGTGCGACGGAGAAAGAGTTGCAGCGCGCGGGGACGCCGTATGTCTCGGGGCGTTATGCATTTGCCGAGCACGGAAAGGCGATGTGCCTTGGAAAGACCGACGGGTTCGTAAAAATGCTCGCCGACCCGAAGGACGGGCGTATTTTGGGTGCGGCCTGCATCGGCCCCGAAGCCTCGGAGTTGATTCACGAGGTCATCGTCGCGATGCACTTCGATGCGACGGTCGAGCAGTTTGCGAAAATTCCGCATCTCCACCCCACGCTCGCCGAAATTTGGACCTACCCCGCTGAAGAGTGTGCCGAAAAAATCGGCGCGAGCGTCGTCGGTGCAGAGCGATAGCCGAGCCCCGCGCGCGCGTATAGCGCTCGTACAGAGCAAACCGCGCAAGGGCGACTACGTAGAAAATCTCGCCGCGTTGCGGGCGGTCTTCGCCCAACTCGCCGCGCTCGATGCTTCGCCGCAACTCGTCGTTCTGCCGGAAGCTGCGCTCACCGGATACTTCCTCGAGGGAGCCGTCTACGAAGCGGCGCGAACGGCCGAGCGATTCGGGCACGAACTTTCTTCACTCTGGCGCGACGTTGCCGGGCAGCGTCCGGTGGAGATCGTCGCGGGTTTCTACGAAGTCGAGAACGGATCGTATTATAACAGCGCGATTTGGTTGGCGCTCGACGAAAAAGAGACGCGCATCCTCCACGTTCATCGCAAACTGTTTCTTCCCACCTACGGCGTTTTCGACGAAGAACGTTTTCTTTCGCGCGGCAATCGCGTGCAGGTTTTCGATTCTCCGTTGCTCGGCACGACGGCGATGTTGATCTGCGAGGATATCTGGCATTCGATGCTCCCGACGATCGCTGCGCTCAAAGGCGCCCGTTCGATCGTCGTTCCGAGCGCGGCGCCCGGTCGCGGGATCGAGGGCAAGGGCGAGTTACTCTCCGTCACGCGCTGGCGTGATCTGCTGCGTGGGACAGCGATGGAGCACGGGTGTTTCGTTCTCTACGCGGGGCTTGCGGGCTTTGAGGGCGGGAAGGGCATGACCGGTTCCTCGTGCGCGATCGGCCCTGACGGCACGATGTTGGTAAAAGCCGAGGGCGACGATGCGTGCATCGTACGCGCGGAGCTGCTTCTCGATGACGTCGAGATCGCGCGCGCGAATCTTCCCTTGCTCGCCGATCTGCGCACGGTACTCCCCGATCTGCTGGCCGATGAGGAGTTGCCCTGGGTGCGAGGGCGCAGCGATGCTGCCGATCGTTGATCCGCCGCCGCGCGACCCATACGCTGCCCCCAAGATCGATCCCGAGGTAGCGGCACGTTGGCTCGTTGCCTTTCTGCGCGACGAATGTGTCGAGCGTCGCGGCATCAAGCATGCCGTTGTCGGGCTCTCGGGTGGGGTCGATTCAGCGGTCACCGCCTATCTTTGCGCGCGCGCGCTGGGGCCGCAGAACGTGCATCTCATCCGCATGCCCTATCGACTCTCGAGCGTAGCGAGCCTTGACGACGCGCAACTCGTCATCGATGCGCTCGGAGCGGTCGCGCGAACCATCGATATTAGCGCCGCGGTCGACGGCTATCTGCAGTACGAGCCCGATGCCGACCCGCGCCGGCGCGGAAATGTCCTCGCGCGCACGCGAATGCTCGTGCTTTTCGATCAATCGGCGAAGCTCGCCGCTTTACCGATCGGTACCGGAAATAAGACCGAACGGCTTCTCGGCTATTTCACGTGGCATGCCGACGACACACCACCGATCAATCCGCTCGGCGATCTCTTTAAGACGCAGGTCTGGGAGCTCGCACGCTACCTCGGCGTTCCCGCGCCGCTGATCGAGAAAGCGCCGAGCGCCGATCTGGAAGCGAACCAGACCGACGAGGGCGATCTCGGCATTCGCTATCCGCGCGCCGACGCGATTCTTGCATCGATGTTGCTCGGATATCGCGACGAGCAACTCACGGCGCGCGGCTTCGACGCCGCGGAGGTTGCGCTCGTGCGACGACGCCTGGAGGGTACGCATTGGAAACGCCACCTGCCGACGACCGCGATGCTGAGCGATACCGCGATCAACGAATTTTATCTGCGCCCGGTGGATTTCTAATGAAACCCGTTATTCCGTTCTATCCGGTGAGTTTGAATCTGAAAGGTCGTCGATGCATCGTGATCGGTGCGGCGGACGACCGGGAGGCGATCGAAAAGGCCGCCGCGTTGGAAGAGAGCGGAGCCGATCTTCTCCGGCTCACCGATCCCTCGACGATTCGCGAGAGCGACGTCAGCGATGCGTTTTTCGTGATCTCGACGCCGCAGGACGAACGGCTCTCGGCACGGCTGCGCGAGTACGCCGATCGCCATCGTTTTTTACTCTGCTGTATCGATCAGCCGCGCTACGGCATCGTCGCAATGGCGGCGACGGCAAAAGCCGGACCGGTGCGCATCTCGGTCTCCACGACCGGGCTCGCGCCGCGCGTTGGGAAAAATCTCCGCGCCGCGCTGCAACGCGCGATGGACGGCACCTTCGAACGTTTTATTGAGTGCCTTGCGACGCAGAAGGAGCGTATTCGAAGACGTTATGGTGCTCCCGAACAGGGAGGCATCCGTCGAAAGGAGATGATCCGTATCGCCGACGGATTCGATGCAGAAATCGATTTTCGTTATCCGGAATGGTTTGAAGACGAACTCGCAATTTCGTTCGCTCCGCAGGTACTCGAAGATGAGTAACGTCGAACTCGTCGCGGTCGGAACGGAGTTGTTGCTCGGACAACTCGTCGACACCAATACCGCGCATATCGCCGCAACGCTAGCAGAAAACGGCATCGACTGCTATGCAAGCCACGCCGTCGGCGATAATCGCGAGCGGATCGCTCATTTGGTACGCGAGGTCCTGGAGCGCGCCGATGGGCTTATCTCGACCGGGGGCCTCGGCCCGACCGTCGACGACCTCACGAAAGAGGCGGTTGCGGATGCTTTCGGGCTCGAACTCGTGCTCGATCCCGCCGCGCTTGCCGAGATCGAGGGTTTCTTTGCCTCGATCGGGCGCACGATGCGCGAAAATAATCGGAAGCAGGCCTTTCTGCCGCGCGGAAGTTTTCCGCTCGTCAATCCGCACGGGACCGCACCCGGATTTATCGCGTTTCGCGCCGACGGGAAGTTCGCCGCCTGCATGCCCGGCGTTCCGCGCGAGATGAAACCGATGCTGGCGGAGCGCCTATTGCCGTGGTTACGTTCGCATTTCGAAGTGCGCGAAGGCATCGTGACGCGCGTGTTACACACGGTCAATATCGGCGAATCGGAGATCGATCATCGCATCGCCGATCTCTTTACTTCTTCGGAGAACCCGAAGATCGCCGTGCTCGCACACGATTATCGCTGCGATGTAAAAATTATGGCGAAAGCCGCCTCTGCAGAGAGCGCGCTTGCATCGATCGCACCGCTGGAAGAAGAGCTGCGTTCGCGCCTTCAGGGGCATGTCTTCGGCATCGATGCGATGACGTTGGAGGGGGCGGTTCTCGCGGCGCTCGACGAACGCGCGGAGCGCCTTGCCGTCGCTGAATCCTGTACCGGCGGGCGGATCGCGGCGGCGATCACCGCCGTCCCCGGTGCGTCGCGGCGCTTTCTCGGCGGAGTGGTCGCCTACGACAACGCGGTGAAGCAGACCCAACTTGGGGTGCCCGAGGAGACGCTCGCGCGTTTCGGTGCGGTCAGCGAGGAGTGCGCGCTCGCGATGGCACGCGGTGTCCGCGCCCGATTGGGCGCCGAGATCGGCATCGCGACGACCGGAATCGCGGGTCCGGAGGGTGGGAGCGCGGAGAAGCCGGTCGGAACGCTCTGCGTCGCCTTCGTCGGCCCGCGCAGGGAGCGGGCATGGACGCTGCAATTGCGCGGCGATCGAGCGGCGATTCAGGCGCGGGCAACCACCGCCGCGCTCGGCCTGCTCTGGCGCGAGGTGAAGATCTCGTAACGTTTGGTGACCGGTGGGAATGAAACGAATCGCGCGGGGGTAACGTCTAATGGCTATGATGAGTCTTCGTACCGCGCTTGCGGCGCTGCTCTCCATTTCGCTTCTCGCCGCGTGCGGCGGAGGCGGCATCGGTTCGATCATCGGCGGCATCGTGCCGACGCCCGCCCCGACAACTGCGCCGACGATCGGGTATAGCTGCCCGAGCAGCGTGAACGGGACGAGTACGGGGCGGATGACGGCATCGCTCGCCTCGTTCGGCAGCGATGCGATCCGGAAAGCACCGGCGAAGGAGCAATCGCAGCCGAGTACGATTCCAACACTGTTGGAGGTCGTTCGTAGCGCGGCCGGCGCGACGAGCGCGCGCGGAACGCTCTCCACGCAGATCGCGCGTGCCGGTGGCAGCGTGACGCAACGCTTTCTGTTCTCGCGCGTTGGAACCAGCGTCGATCTTGTCGCCGTCGATGCCGCAAAGAGCGCGGCGCTTGCCGCGCAATTACGCCGGCTTCCAGGCGTTACGGCGGTGGTGCCGATGGGCCGGCGCTACACGCAGGGCGTCGTCGCGCCGGTGACGACCAACGATCCCTATTTCCACGGTTTCCCGGGCTCGACGGCGCCGTATTACGAGGCCGGAAATCCCGCGCCGAGCCCATCACCCGGAACGAGCCTGCCCGGGCAATGGGATATGCACGCGATCTCGCTCGGCCACGCGTGGGCCTACGCAAACGCCGCCGATGCTCCCGCCGGTTATCAGAACGCCGATGCAACGGGAAATTCCGCGGTCCGGATCGCGATCGTCGATACCGGAGCCGATGTGACGCATCCCGAGTTGCAATCGAAGGTCGTCTATACGCATTGCTTTATCACCAATATCAACACCGGCGTGCAATCGAGTTCGAATTACGTGACCGATCTCGACGGGCATGGGACCGATGTTGCCGGAATCGCTGCAGCGGACGTCAATAATAGCCTCGGCTTCGTCGGCGTCGGTGGCAATGTCTCGCTCATCATCGAGCGCGTCTTTCCGTCGCCGCCTTCGAACTGCACCTCACAACTCGGCACGAACCCGCAGGCCTGTAGTACGAGCGCATCGACTGCCGATATCGCCTCGGGCATCGGCGATGCCGTCGCGCATGGTGCGAACGTCATCAATTTGAGTATCGGTGCAAGTTGCGCGGGCGGTGACGATCCGCTCGAAGCGAACGCCGTTGCCAACGCCATTGCCTCCGGTGTCGTCGTCGTCGCCGCCTCCGGAAACTCCGGCAGCGCCGCGCTCGACGCGCCTGCTTGCGACACGGGCGTGATCGCGGTCGGCGCGAGTGCGCTCTCCGACGGTTACCCCAACGGCACCTATAGTAGCGGCGCACCGGGAAGCCCGAGTACTCCGGTCGAGTATGTTGCCTCGTACTCCAACTATCAGGCGGGAAGCACGACCTGGGGCCTCGTCGCCCCCGGCGGCGACCCTGCGAACCTCGGCCCCGGCGTCGACGATCTGCATTGGATCGAGAATATCTACTCGAGCACCGCAATGGGTGGTGCGACCTGTACGCCGGACTTCGAGGCCTCCGCAGGTTCACCGGGCGATTGTCGCGTTCTTATCGCCGGAACCTCGCAGGCGACACCGCATGTTTCGGGAGCCGCAGCGTTGCTGCTCTCGGTAAAACCGAGTCTTACGCCGACCCAGGTTCGGAACTATCTCTGCAGCGATGCGTACGTGCTTCCCAGTGTGAGCGCGGCGGCGCAGGGCTGCGGGAGGCTCGATATCTATCGCGCAATGGCCGACGTTCTGGGCGACCCGAATCTTCCGGCCGCCCAATAGGCGCGCAAAGAACTCGCACGCGCCGACACGAATAGGGCCGCGGTGAAGAGTTCGAGCGCGCGTTTTCTCCCTGCACTGATCGCACTCAGCGCGACCTGCGCGCTCTTGGTCGCGTGCGGTGGTGGCGGTGGTTCTCCCAACCCCGTGCCGACGCTCGTGCCGACACCGCTCACGACGCCGACCGTTGCACCGACGCCGGGGTTTTGCAGCGTCGGGGTCGGCATCGTGCCGACGGGAACCTCGACGCCGACCCCGGGAGCGACGCCGGTTCCCGACACGCGCCCCTCACCGACACCGGCCGCACTCACCTTTGTTTCGATTCCCACCGGCATTCCGGTTACGGTGAACGGTATTGCGATCGGCGTGACGCCGACCGCGACGACGCCGCCCTACGGCGGTAGCGCGAATCCGTTCCCCGACAGCCAGACGCTGATGAAGATTTCGTTCTCGGGAAGCGGCGCGAATGGCGCATATCCGCTCTGCGTGCAGAGCAATGCGAACCCGGTCACGATTCTCTATAACCAGCAGGCCGACACCGCAGGTAGCATCGCATCGGTCGCCTCAGTCGGGCGCGGCCCCGCCGCGCTTCCGTTCGTTC
>JAJXVC010000169.1 GCA_021782295.1 bacterium
ACGCATCATCGAGCGATGCGCCGGTCGCGATATTACCGTCGACGTCGTTGAGGCAGGTCCCGTTATTGCCGTTCACGCCGGCGCCGGAGCGATCGGTGTCGTCGTTACCGACGGCTACCCCGGCCGGCCGGCAACGGCAGCAGCGCCGCAAAAATAGGGGCGCTCGCAGCAGCGCCATCAGATAGAGGAATCGTTCATGTCGTCGAGCCCCAGGAGCCTCTTAAAGGCCTCCCGTTTTAATGCGATGCGCGTCGTCGCAGGATCTTTGCTCCTCTCCAATAGTTTTACCGGCTCGGTCGTCGGGTTTACCGCCGAGGAGATGCCGTCGATCCGTCGTTTGCTCCATGGACCCGTGTCGAGTGAAGGGAACGATCCACTCGAACGAGCGTTGATCGAGAACGGATTTCTGGTGCCGGTCGATCGCGATGAACTGCGCGGCGTCGATGATGTGCACGCCGCACTCAACGATGAACGATCGTTCGAACTCGTGCTGCTGCCTACCGAGGCGTGCAATTTCCGCTGCACCTACTGCTACGAATCCTTTCTTCGCGGAGCGATGTCCGACGGCGTCGTCGCCGACGTCGTCGCACTGGTCGCGCGGCTGCTCCCTCGTCTCGAGAGCTTGCACGTCGCATGGTTCGGCGGCGAACCGCTCCTCGCGTTCCCGACGATGCGCGCGATCGGCGAACAGGTGCGCGCGGCGTGCGCTGCCTGGGGCGTCGATCTTCGCACGAGCATAACCACGAACGGCGCGCTGCTCGATGCCGAGAAGCTCGCGTTTTTGGAAGAGACGTCGTGTCGCCATTATCAAGTGACGCTCGACGGTGTGGAAACGACGCACGACCAGACGCGGCCGGCAATCGACGGCGGCGCAACCTTCGATTCGGTTTGGGCAGCGCTCCGGCTCCTGAAGGCCTCGGCATACGAGCATCGGGTCGTCGTTCGGGCGAACGTCCATGCGGGAAACCTCGCCTCCGTTGAAACGCTGGTCGAGCGCTTCGCCGCCGAGTTCGGTGAGGACGAGCGGTTTACGCTGGATTTCCACACGGTATGGGAAGGATCGGCAGCACCGGAAAGCGCCGTGAAGCAGTTGCTCGATCGCGAGCCGACGTTGGAACGATTGCGCAATGGCGCGGTGGCCCGCACGGGGCGGGATTGTCTCGGTTTCACGGCCTTCGGCGCGGGTGCGCGCTATTGCTACTCCGCCCGCAGCAATGCGCTCGTCGTCGGCGCCGATGGGGCGCTCTATAAATGCACCCTTGCGTTTCACGATGCGCGCAACCATGTCGGAAAACTGACAGCAGGTGGCATTCTCGAAATAGATGAAGCGAAATTCAGCCTCTGGACCGAGCGCTCCGACTATCGTTCGGACGAACGCTGCAAAAGTTGCTTCCATGTCCCAACGTGCGTCGGCGCCTTTTGCCCTTTTACGCGCATCTCAGAGGGGAGTCGTGCCTGTCCGCCGGAAAAAGAGTCCCTCGCATCGACCT
This sequence comes from bacterium, assembly GCA_021782295.1. Next base: position 1,491 of record JAJXVC010000169.1, read on the forward strand.
TCCGAACGGCTTCCGCTATCGGATTCGCCGACGCGTTATCGCCGAGCACCAATTGCGTCACGAAAGAGCCTGAAAAATGATCGTTATCAAACCATCAATCCTCCGGATCGAGGATACAACCACGATCCTCCCACAGGTACCGGTGAAACGCTCGCCGCACGCGGGGCGTATCCGGACGCAATAGCCTCCGAGTTCGCTGCTGCTGGTTGGAGGAAAATATGAACGGACGGCAGTTTTACACACAAATCGCAAACATGAATGTCTTTCTTGCGACGCTGTTGTATGCGCTTTCCGTCGGTTTCGCAGCAGGACTCCTGACTTTTTATTTTGGGGGGACGCGCGCTTCGGTATCCAGCAGCATATTCACCGGGATAGGGACCTCCGTCGGAGTGGGCGTGGTGTTTTTTTCTCGAAGGACGCAACGCCGTCGCTTGCCCTGAAAAAACGGGTGCCATCGGGAGCTCCCATCCGCGCAAGATGAGCCGCTCGAGCCTCCGGCCCCGCCGAGTGGGGGGCGCTTGAAGGATGGAGGTGCCCGTCATGCAGGGGGCTGGAGGTGCCGTGGGATTCTCGTGTAAGGAGGATACACATGTCGATTTCGGTTGTTACCGATAGCACTTGCGATCTGTCCCGCGAGCTCGCGGCACGGTACGGTATCGTCCAGGTTCCCCTCTATGTTATTTGGGGGAGCGAACGCTTTCGTGACGGTATCGATATTACGATGGAAGAATTTCATCGCCGGTTGATGAGTTCGAAGGAGAATCCCGTCTCCGAGCCGCCGTCGATCGCTGATTTCGCTGCGGTCTTCCAAAAAGAAATCTCCGCCGGCAACGAGGTCATCTGCCCGACGATCGGGTCGAAGCTCTCCAAGACCTTCGAATCGGCGAGTGAAGCGGCGCGCAATTTCCCCGGAAAAGTCGAAGTCGTCGATACCGAAACCTTCTCGGGCGGCCTGGCATTGCATGCGATGCTTGCCTCGGAGCTGGCGAAGGCGGGAGTGCCCTTACCGGAGATCGCCGCGCGCCTGCGTTCAAAGCTCGCGTCGCAGCGCGGCAACATGGTGCTGCCGGACGTGACGTTTCTGGGCCGCAGCGGTCGCCTCAATAAGGCCGTCGTCTCGCTGGCGCAGATGATGCGCTTGAGCCCGATTCTCCAGCTCAATCACGGGGTCGTTGAATCCTCGACGCAGACCAATGACTTCGAAAAATCGCGCCGACAGTTGATCGGCATTGCGTTGCGCGGCCTCAACGACACCTCGAAAATCCGTTTCATGATCGGAACGGTCGATGCACCCGATCTGGCGGTGGAGTTCGAGAAAGAAATTCGCGAAAAGCTTATGGGCGGTTGCGAATCGCTTTTCGTCTATGGTTGCGGGCCGACCGTGGCGGTGAACTCGGGGCCGCGTGCCTGCGCCGTCTATTCGATGCCGGTTGGGTGACGCGGCGCTCGGCGGCGTCTACGTTCATCTGCCGTTCTGCCCCTATATCTGTCCGTACTGCGATTTTGCAAAATGGCCGCTTCGCCGGAGTGATGCGGCTCGTTATTTAGCCGCACTGCACCGCGAGATCGACGCGAGCGAATCGCGCCCCGCCGAGAATGTTTTTTTCGGAGGCGGAACGCCGAATGCGTACGAGTCCGCGCAGATCGTCGAGCTCCTCGCCCGTTTAAACGAGCGCTTCCCGGCAGCCGATGCTCGGCGGGAGATTACCATCGAGGTCAATCCCGATGCGGTCCGGCCGGGCGATATGGAAGCGTACGCGCGCGCGGGGATCAATCGTCTTTCCGTCGGCGTGCAATCCTTTCGCGAAGAGGAATCGCGAGCGCTCGGCCGTCGCCACTCCAACGCCGATGTCGAGCGATGCGTGCGCGATGCACGAGCCGCAGGCATCCGCTCGATCTCGGTCGATCTGATCTTTGCGCTTCCCGGCCAGCGCGAAGCCGACTGGATCGAATCGCTCGATGCTGCAATCGCACTCGGCGTCGAGCATTGTTCGACCTACGGCCTCACCATCGAACCCGGAACGCGCTTCGCGCGTCTCTATGCGGGTGCTCCCGAGCGCTTCGCCGACGAGGATCTCGAAGCGCGACTCTACGAGATCGCGATGGATCGGTTGGCTGCGGCGGGCTTCGAACAGTACGAGATTAGTAATTTTGCGCGGCCGGGGCATCAAAGCCGTCATAACGCGAACTATTGGAAGAACGGAAGCTACCTCGGGCTCGGTGTCGGGGCGGCGTCCTATCTCGAGGGCGAGCGGAGTACCGCAACCCGGCTCCTCGCCGAATATATGGAGGCAATCGAACGAGGGGCGCCGGTGCCGCGCGAGCGGGAACGTCTCGAAGGGCTCGCTCGGCTCGGCGAGGCGATGATGCTGGGGCTGCGAACCGCACAAGGGGTCGATGCTTCGGCCTTTAATCAACGATACGGCATCGATCCGCTCGTCACGTATGCCTCCACCATCGCCGAGTTTATCGAGGCCGGAGTGTTGGAACGCAGCGACGAGCATCTCCGTTTAACGCGGCGTGGCCGACTGCTCGCCAATACCGTTTGTGGGGCCTTTGTGACGCTCGAGTGAAAACGACGACTCTCTCCTCGACGCTGCTTCGCGCGATTTTCGCGATTCTTTTTGCCGTTGCCGGATTTCTCGTCGGGCAAGAGGCGTATCTACGTATCCTCACCTTCCACACCGCGGGTTCGGGGGTGCAGATTCTCTTGGATATCGGCGCCTCGGTCGGCGGTGCGGTTCTGGGAATTTTTCTTGCGCCGGTCGCGCAGTCGCTCTTTGAAGAAGAAGCGCGCGCGGTCGAACGCTCCGTCGAGCGACTCGCGCCCTCCGAACTCGTCGGTGGAGCCGCGGGGCTCATCGTCGGGTTGGTGATCGCCTATCTGACGAAAAGCATCTTCTTCGAATTCGTCGGGGTCGCCGGGAAGACGGGAAGTCTCATTGCGATTCTGCTCTATCTCATCGTCGCGATGTTCATCGCCTACCTCGGTGCGCGCATCGGTGCGAAATTACGGATCATCCCGCTCCCGCCCTCACTGGTCTCGGGGCTCTCACCGAAGGTCCTCGATACCTCGGTCATCGTCGATGGACGCATCGTTGAAGCGATCAAAAGCGGCTTCCTTGAAGGGCCGTTCGTGCTGCCGCGGTTCGTCTTGCGCGAGCTTCAACAGATCGCCGATTCGTCCGATGCGCTCA
>JAJXVC010000170.1 GCA_021782295.1 bacterium
AAGGGCTCATGAGTCCCCTGCTCTACCGCTGAGCTACCGAGCCACGACCGGTTCATAACCGGAGATACGACAACGTACTCTACCAGCCCCCCGCCCGCGGTTCAAGGGGGAGTCGCGAGATTACGCTTGCAAAAAAAACGAGAGCGAGCATTTGCGTGCTCGCCCTCGCCGGTGATCTGCGGTCGGAGGGACTCGAACCCCCAACCTACAAGTTCGTAGCCTGTTGCTCTATCCAATTGAGCTACGACCGCACATCCTCGCCGGCACGACCGCCCCTGATACGGGATGATCCGTACGTATCCCTGCTCCACATTCGCAGAACAGATTCGGAGAGAGAGGGATTCGAACCCTCGATACGACTTGACATCGTATAACGGTTTAGCAAACCGCCGCCTTCAGCCGCTCGGCCATCTCTCCATCGCGGCGCCGCAGACTATACCACGAGCGCGCGCTGCTCACCTATCGCCTTTTGCGTAAACTCACTCGCGGGGAGCACTTGCTTCCTCGAGCGGCGGCTCGTCCACGAATTCCGCCTCGATCGGCGGCGTAGTCGCCGTCGCCGCAGCAGGCGCCGCCGCCGGGCGCGCGCGAAGCAGGTAGAGCAACCCATCGATGCCGAGCGGTCGACCGAGCGGGAGCAGGAAGCACATCGCACTCAGCAGGATCGAAAAACCATCGATGCTGGTCCAGGCCGCGACCGAGCCCAGTCCACCCTTCGATGCGAGATAGTTGAGCCCGAGGACGATCCCGACCCCGCCGGCAAAGCGCGTAAAAATCCCCAGCGCGAGGGCACAGCCAACCAGGACCTCGCCGGAGCGCACGAGTTCAGCGAAGAGCCTTTCGTGCGGCAGCACCACATTGACCAGGAAGTCGTGGTAGGCGCCGGAGGTATGCGCCACCGCCTGAGCGAGATAGGTGCCCATCAATCCCGTCGGCGGTAAGAATGCGGCGGGATTCGTAAACTTTTCTATCCCGTATGACAGCCAAAAGAATCCGGCGTAGAGCCGAAAGCCTGTGAGCACCACCGCATAGCGACGGTTACTCGGAAGCACCTTCGTCGGATTCCTCGGCGAAGAGCAAAAACTCATCGAGAATTTCTTGTGCGAGCTCGTCGTCTTCGAGGAGATTTCCGACGCTGTCGGTCACGATGAACTCGGCTTCGTCCTCGCCCTCATCGCTGCCGTGTACGAGCACCGCGTAGGTCTCGCCGCTCTCCTCATCGGCAAGGGTACCAACCACCTCGAATTCCAGCGAGCGCCCGTCGTCGGTCTCGATGGTTAAGAATTCCTTGAGTTCCAGCGGCTTGTTCGGGGTGGGGCTGTTACGATCGGACATGACCTCTCCTATCGTTCGTATCGGGCGATATTTGCCGTTTGTTCGGCGAGCGTTCGAGCGAAAACGTGACTCCCGTCCCCCTTCGCGACATAGTAAAGAAAATCAGTCTTGGCCGGATGAAATGCGGCCTCGATCGAGGCACGCCCCGGATTGGCGATCGGCCCCGGGGGCAACCCCGAATGAAGGTAGGTATTGTAGGGCGAGCGCACGCGAAGATCCGCGTAGGTCAGCGCGGAGCGATGATGCGGCAGTGCATATTCGACCGTTGCATCGATCTGCAGCCGCATCCCCAAGCGCAAACGATTGTAGATGACGCTCGCAATCAACGGACGGTCGCGATCGATTTTCGCCTCGCGTTCGATCATCGAGGCGACCGCGATCGCTCCGACGAGCGAGACGTGCAGCTTCCGCGCACGTTGCAGCGCGTCTTTCGGAAGTTCCTGACGAAAACGCGCAAGCATCTGCGCCTCGATCTGCGCAGGCGTCGCATCGATCGGAAACAGATAGGTGTCGGGGAAAAGGAATCCCTCGAGGCCGGTAATGTGGACGCCGTCGATCTCGGCCGAATCGTGTTTGAAGGCCCGCTCGAAGGTCGTCGCATCACCGAGTCCGCTTCGGGCGAGACGACGCGCGATGTCGCGATCGGTAAAACCTTCGGGTATCGTCACCCGAATCGAGTTCTTCCCGCCGGCGAGCAATCGATCGAGCAGCACTACGACGTTCGTATGCGCGGCGAAGCGATAGCGCCCGGCCTTGATCTCTGCGCTCGCACCGCGCGCATGAGCGAGCGCGCGCAACAACCACGGATGCCGCGTCACGTCTGCGCGCACTAACGAAGCAACGATCGAATCGAAATCGCTTCCAGGCGCAACGAGCAGACTCGTACTGCGAACCGGCAAACTACGATCTCCGAACAAGCCGTACGCCCCGTATGCAAGCACACAAGAACAGGCGATCGCCGCGAGCGTGAAAAGGAATGAACGCAACCGCATGCTACGTCGAATGTTCCCGCTCTCGACGACGACGCGCCTGATAGCTCTCGAGAATCAAGACCGCAGCATAGGCGTCGACGCTGCGCTTGCGACGTTCGCGCGAAAGATCGGCAGCGATGAGCGCTTTATTGGCCTGAGCGCTCGTCATACGCTCGTCGATACGGTGAATCGAGACCGAGATCGCACGTTGCAGTTGCTCGACGAAGGCATCGATCTTCTCGGCAGCGAGTTTCCGGGTTCCGTCGAGCGCAATCGGATCGCCGACGACGAGATCGCGTACGCCATGCTCCTCCACCAAGGCGCGAATGCGTGCAATATCGGCGCGCAGATTCGTACGTTCGATCGTCGGCAATGGAAACGCGAACGTCTCCGACGGATCCCCAAGTGCGACGCCGATGCGTTTACTCCCGACATCGAGTGCAAGCGCGCTCATACGGGACCGTACGCGTATCCCGGTAGAGCGCTGACCCGAAGCGGGCGCGCGCAATAGTGCGCGATCAGCGCCTCGATTGCAGCGGCAGTCTGTGGGCGCGCTTCGAGCGCCGCACCTGCACCGCGCTCGCGCCCGACGGCTGCGAAATTCTCCCGGTCGCTCGCGGCCAGCGCGATCTCCTCGCGATGCGGTCGCCGACACTTTGCATCGAGCAAGCCGCCCTCGCTCGCGTCGAGCCATGCCGTATCCTCGAGCATATCGCCGCAGATGCAGCAGCGCTCCGCCGGCGGCATCGAGCCGAGCAGATCGAGCAAGCGCAGTGAAAACCGCGCGATATATCGGTGCGGATGCTCGCTCTTAGCGACCGCTTCAAGCGTCGCGTCGAGGAGATCGAATATTTCGGGAACCGGCTCGCCGGGTTCGCACAAGACATCGACGCGTTCGAGCGCGAGCGATGCGACGGCGAGGCGTTCGGGTTCGACCAAAGCCGCCCAGCGCCGCGAGCGTTCCTCCACCGCAACGATGACATCGAGCGAGCGACCGCGGTGGAGCATCATCTCGACATGCCCCGCGAGTTCGAGGCGTCCGCCGATCCGGCTCTTCGGGCGACGCGCACCTTTCGCAACCGCATCGAGCTTCCCATATTCGCGCGTCAGCAACCGAATGATGCGATCCGCCTCGCCGAGTGCCCGCGAACCAAGCACGATTCCTGAAGCGCGATAACTACGCTCCTCGCCGCTCACGGCAGCGACTCGGCGTCGAATGCATCGGGAAGGAGTTCACGAAGATGTTGCGTTCGCGGCTGCCCGGAGCGCATGGTGACGACCTCGATATCGAGCCCGAATTCCGAGAGAAACTGTCGGCACGCTCCGCACGGAGTGAGATCGAGTTCCTTCGGGCCGACAACCGCAATTGCGAGGTAGCGGCGCGAACCTTGCGCGACGGCGCGGACGACCGCCGCGCGCTCGGCACAGATCGAGAGCCCAAAGCTCGCATTTTCGACGTTTCCTGCAGTGACGATCGCGCCCGAATCGAGCAAGAGCGCTGCCCCAACCGGAAACGCCGAATAGGGTGCGTAGGCATGCTCGCGTGCGCGCATCGCCGCCGCGACGAGCTCTGCGGCGCGTTCAGGCGAGAGCACGCTCGGCACGCTCCGATTCGCTCTTCCCGTTATAGAAAATCCGCACGGCGAGAATCCGCCGCCGCCGTAAGCGGTCGACGCGCAATCGCGTCTCAGGATCGGCGACGACCTCTTCGCCTTCGCCGGGCAACCGTCCGAAGAGCCCGACGGTGTAACCGCCGATCGTCTCGAATTCTTCGGTCGGGAGGTCGGTCCCAAGCTTCGCGTTCACATCTTCGATGTTGGTCGCAGCTTCGACAACCGCTTCGCCGTCGGCGACGACATGGATCGGTTCTTGTTCGTCCTCGTCGTGTTCGTCGCGAATTTCACCGACGATTTCTTCGAGAAGATCCTCCATCGTCACGATTCCCGCGGTTCCGCCATATTCGTCGACGACGATCGCCATCGAGAATTTATCACGCTGCATCTCGCGCAAAAGTTCCGCGATTTTCTTGGTTTCGGGAACGTGAACTGCCGGTCGCATAAAGGAGCGCAAAGGCTGTTGCGCGAGCGTGCCGTTGGCGAGAGCGACCAGTAATTCGCGATCGTGGACGACCCCCACGATATCGTCGCGCGACTCTTCGAAGACCGGTAATTTCGAGTACCCCTCGGCGATGACGACATCGAGAGCGCGGCGGGCGGAATCATCGACGGAGATCGCAATCATTGACGGACGCGGCGTCATCACTTCGCGAACGATCGTATCGCCGAATTCAATCACCGAATGGATCATCTCACGCTCTTCTTCTTCGATAACGCGTTGCTCGGCCCCGACATCGACAAGCGTGCGAATATC
>JAJXVC010000171.1 GCA_021782295.1 bacterium
TGCTGCTCAACTATCAGGTTCCGGCAAAAAAACTCCTCAATATTTTGCTCTTCGGACAGAGCGAGCTCGCATTACGCATCGAAGCGCGGGGAAATCTCGCCGATCGCGTCGACGGCTGGTTGCGGCTCGATCGTCTCGACGACGGGATGGCCTCGGCGTTACTCGATTATCGGCTCACGCGAGCCGGGCTTCCGCCGGGACGAGCGATCTTCTCTCCTGAAGCCCGCGAAGTGCTGATCCGCGCCGCCGCCGGTCTGCCTCGTCGGTTGACGATGCTCGCACACCTCGCAATGGAAGAGGCTGCAGATCGCAGCGCACCGCTCGTTCTCGAAGATCACGTTCGCAGCGCGCTTTTCGCTCGCGGCATCGAGATGCCGGTCGCACCGCCCGCGCACTCGGAATCGCACCGCTCCGCGCCGCATGAATCGTTTTTTGCGCGGCTCTTTCGGCGATTCGCCACGAAGTAGCCGAGGATGGCGAAGCGCCCCGACTTCGAAGTGAGCGCCGATATGCGGTTGCTCGAACTCCAGCGTCAGGCCGCAGGAGCCCCCATCCGCGAAACCCGCTGGGAGCCGAGCTCCGCCGAACTCGATGAGCTCGAAGATGCTCCGCAGGTCGACGAAGCGCCGATCGCCCCTTCAACCGGAGCGATTCTCCACCTCGCGCTCGCTGCGGGCCCCGAGCGTGGGCTCATCCCCGGCGCACTGGTCAGTGTCACCTTGGCGCTCACGAACGACGGTGGGCTCGCAGCCGAGGATATTCGGCTCTCGCTCCCGCTACCAGCTGCCTCGCGTTATCGCCCCGCGACGCTCCAACGAGATGGGCGCCCGCTCGAGGAAGAGCGCGCCGAGGAACTCTTCGGCGAGGGCTTGAGCATCGGTTCGCTCGCACCCGGAGAGCGATGCACGATCTCCTATCGCATCGAGGTCGGAGCGGGCGTAACGCCCCTGCTGCTCTTACCGCATGCGCGCTCGCGCAATGCCGCCGTGATTGGTGCACGGCCGCTCCGCCTCGCGCGCGGCAGCAGTGGGACGGCATTCGCCGCCGCCGTCCACCAAGAGATCGCCGAAAACACGCCGGCGCCCGCCGCACCGGTGGAAGAGCTTCCAATCTACGAACTCGACGAGGAAGAACAGCTCGAATACGAAGCAACCGCCGCCGCACTTTCGAGCGCCGCGCCTCCCGTCGTAAAACCCGCCGAGCCCGTACCGCAGCCGGCGCCCGCACCGCAACCGGCGCCCGCACCGCAGCCGACGTCGGCGCCCTTCGCACCATCGTTGCATCGCCGACTCGATCGCCCCTCGGTTGCATTCTTTGAACGCTCCTTTGCCGCGGGTCGCGGTGCAACGCTCGTCACGCACGCGCTCTTCGCTTCGGCTCTCGCCTGCGTCGACGGCGATGCTTCGCCACTGCTCGCCCATCTCGACCGACAGGCGGCGCTGCTCCATCGCATCACGCTGCACGCAAAGCTCGGTCGCGCCGAGAAACTTACCGCATATGCTGGAGAGCTCTTCGAACCGAGAATCGCGGTCGATCTCGCACCGCCCTCACCCACGAAAGATGAGGTGGTGCTGACGCTGGAAATCACCGATGAGGTGCGCGAGCGCATCGCCGGCGCGATCGGCGGCGAGCGCCCGTGGGATTTTCATCGCGCTCGTCGTCTCGAACTCGCGCTAATGGCCGACGCGATCGTGAGCGCGTTCCCGAACGAGCGCGAAACGCGTCTCGACCGCGAGGCGCTCGCCGAGTATCGGACGCTCTGGCAGGCGGCGCTGCAACGACTCTTCGTGCGAGCGCGCCTGGAACCAAGTATCGCCGTCGTGCAGAGCAGCGATGCTGCGCTCGACACTGCTGCACGCCGACTCGTCGATCGGCTCAAGCGCACCTAGCGCGCCGACCGAACGCGTCGCTCTACTGCTGGGAGTCAAGCCCCGCGCGGCGAGGTGGAATCGAATTTGCGCCGATCGAACGAGCGTAGGCTTTGAATTTCACGAACGTCTTCAGCCGTTCACCGAGCTCTTCGTGATAGGCGCTCAAGCGCACGATCTGCCGCTCGCGAATCGCGTGAATCCGTTCGAGCCGGTCGCGCACTAACGTATCGAAAGCATCGTCGCGATCGAGATCCTCGCGTTCGAGCGCTTTCTCTAACGAATGCGTGATCCGCCGCGCGCTGCCGATTGCATCATCGAGACGCTCCCAGTTGTGCTCCTGGAGCGCCGCTTCGAGCTCGGCACACGAGCGTTCGAGCGCACCGATCTCGGCGAGTGCCGCCGAGCGCGCCGCGCTATCCGACTGCGGCAAAGCCGCTGCTCGAAGAAGTGCTTCTCTCGTCGTCATCGGAGCGTTGTAATGCCTTCCATTGCGAGACCGCTTCGGCCCACGTTCTGCGATAGTCGATGAAGTCGGGGAGCAAGCGCTCGACGCGTTCGACATCCTTTTGCATGTTCGCCATCACGAGTTCGTGGTGCCAAAATTCATAGACACGGAAGAGATTGGCGGAGAGTTCTCCCCCGATCTCCATGTCGAGTGCGCCCATCAAGACCGAAAGCGCGCGCTGAGCGCGCAGAAGCGTACGATGGATGCCTTCAATATCGCCGACATCGGCATGCATTTTCTCGATCGCTTGCTGGGCGGCGACGACCAAGATATCGAAAACGCGGACGATCAGGTCTTCTTTCGAAGCCGTTAAGATCGCCGTTTCGACGTATTTGTCGTTTGCCGAACGCGTCACGTGCTCGCTAAATCCCTAGCTTCCAGAGCTCGAGCCGTTAAAGAAGCCCGCCAGTTGTGATTGTAGCGACTGGTATTGTGCGAGTGTGGCTTCGGTCTGAACGAACTCCTGCCGCAGCGTATTCGCCTGCTGATTCGCATTGTCTTGAATTTGAGCGACCTGCGATTGGAGCTGGGTGATTTGGTTCGTGTTTTGATTCTGGAAGGTCTGCAAGAGCGAGACCGACGGCACGGTACCGACGATGCCGTTATTTAAGAGCGTCGGTAACCCGGTTGCATAGGTTAAGTACGAGCCAAGCTGATTGGTGAGCCCCTGCGCTCCGTTGAGAATGTCTTGCACTGCATTGGGATTGGCAGCCAATGCCGCATCGAGTTTCGTTGCGTCGAGTGGCTGTAGCGTCCCGTCGGTACCCTGGAAGGTCGTCGTATTGACCGCCTGCTGCCCTGTCGATCCCGGCTGTGTCGCCTGACTGTTGTACGACAACTGCGAGAACGAACTACTCATCTGTAACCCGATCTGCGAGAGCGAGTTATAGCCGCCGAACGCTCCACTCCCCAAGAAACCGCTGACGATATTCGTCAATTGGTCCTTCAGATTCGTCACGCTATCGACACCGAAGAGTACTCCGGCGCCGACCGCCGGCGCGATCTGCCCCGGCAACGACGTCCCTTGTGCCGCCTGCAACACGACCGGCGGCTGCGTTGCCATATTAATCTCCGTCACCGCCGAGTTATAGGCCGAGACGAAGGTATTGAGCGCGTTGACGAGCTGTGAGTTATCTTGCGCGACCGTGACGGTGAACGGCGTCGGTGTATTCCCCGTGAGTTGCAGGGAGACGCCCGGGATCGCCGTCGTGACGGTGTTGCTGTTGCTGTAGTACGTCGTCGACCCCCCCGAGGGGTTCGCAACGACGACCTGCGATTGCTGGCCGACCGTTGTGGTCGCACCCGCCGCCGACGTCAGGCCGGCCGCGGTAAGGAAGTTGCTCGTATCACCGGAAGAACCAACGACAATCGATTGCGCGCCGCTGCTCTTATTCGTCAACGAAATCGCACCGGTCTGCGCGTTATAGTTTGCGACGACGCCGGCGTTACTCGCATTGATCTTCGCGAGCACCGAGGCGAGATTATCGCCCGAGGCCGAGACGCTGATCGAGACGCCGTTGATCGTAAAGGTGCCGCTCGTCACCGATGTCACAAAACCGGCGTCTGTAGCCGCAGAATCGAACGTAACCGCCTGATTGATGCCGCCGACACCCGCCGTCGCCGTGACGCTCGTCGTTGGGCCGGAATTATTAATCTGCGCCCCCGAGAGTCGCAGCACGTCGAGCAGATTTCCCTGGTCGTTCGCGCTCCCGAGCGTGATCGGCTTGCTTCCGCTCAAGACAACGGCGCCCGATGCGTTGAGGGTCGCGGTAAAGGACGGGTCGTAGGCCTGCACCGCCGTTTGAATGTTTGCGAGAATCGTGTTGAGCGACTGCGTGTTGACGTCGTAACTCACCGAGATCCCGTCGATCGTCACCGACCCCGTCGAACCGCTGCCGTTGCTCGGCGTAATCGCCGCGTAGGAATCGACGAGCGGTACGGTATTCGAGGCCAGGTTCGCGTAGATTCCCGCCGTGGACGGGAGAAGATCGGTGATGTTATGCCCGGCCGCCGTATTGCTGACGATCGAGGTCGGCGTCGCTGTTTGTACCGAGTCGATGGTGTAGACACCCGGTACCGCATTCCCCCCAGGGATGGCGGTCGCCACGATCGCAGCGAGATTCGTACTGGTCGCCGAAACCGCGTCATAGATATTCGGCGACGAGAGCGCTCCGAGCGCACTCTGCACCGACGAGAGCAGGTTGTTGATCTTGATCAGTTCGAGGTTGGCGGCGTTGAGCGTCGCGATCTGCTGGTTGATCTGCGTCGTCGGCGCCAGCGTCAACTGCGTCAA